>JAYWFR010000113.1:0-5063 GCA_043778695.1 Polaromonas sp.
CTCATTAGCAGGGCTGCCCGCCGCATTGACCGGCAAAACGCTGGCGTTTTTCCCTGAAACCGGCAGCGTGATTGAACCTGCAGCAAAGTGGACGCAAGCTTGGCAGGGCAATGTGTGGACGGCGCAAATTCCGCTGTCTGGCCAGCGCACCGAAAGCCCCATCGTCATGCCGGTGGTGGTGGGGCTGGATAAAACTGCTTACCGAATAGAAGCGCCGGTAAAAGGCGAGTGGCCGAAGGTGGCAGCTGCTGCGCAAGTCCCGCCTGCGCTAGAAGCCGCGCTTAAAGCCAACGCCAGCAGCGGCGCCGCGCCGATTCAAGTGAGCACCACACCGCTGACCTTTTGGGCGGCACTGTTGGGCGCGTTCATTGGCGGCATGATTTTGAATCTAATGCCCTGCGTGTTTCCTGTGCTGGCGATCAAGGTGGTGAGCTTTGTGAATGTGAAAAATCAAGCAACGCGCGTGAGAACCGGGCTGGCTTACACCGCCGGCGTCACGCTGTCGTTTTTAGCCCTAGGCGCGCTGTTGCTGGGCCTGCGCGCGGCTGGCGAGCAACTGGGTTGGGGCTTTCAGTTGCAAAGCCCGGTCGTCGTGGCTGGCTTGGCGGTGTTGTTCACGCTGCTGGGGTTGAACTTGGCGGGCTTGTTTGAATTTGGCAGCTTTTTACCCAGCCGCGTGGCCAGTTTGCAGGCCAAAAATCCGACTGTAGATTCGTTCTTGTCCGGTGTGTTGGCCACCGCCATTGCATCACCGTGCACCGCGCCTTTCATGGGTGCGTCGCTGGGCTATGCGGTGGGTTTGCCCGCCGTGCAAGCGCTGGCTGTGTTCGCCGCCATTGGTTTGGGCATGGCGTTGCCGTATTTGGCCGCCAGCGCCGTGCCCGCCATTGCGCGAGCCCTGCCGCGCCCGGGCGCGTGGATGGTGACGTTCAAACAACTCATGGCCTTCCCGATGTTTGCCACCGTCGTTTGGCTGGTGTGGGTGCTGGGCCAGCAAAGCGGCATCGATGGTGCGGGGGCACTGCTGGGCCTCCTGGTGTTGCTGGCGTTGAGCATTTGGGCGCTGACATTAAAGGGGCGTGCGCGCAATGTGATTGCTACACTTTCAGTAGCTGCTTGCGCTTATGCTGTATGGGCTATAGGCCCGAACGTCACTAAAACTCAAGAATCAGGCAGCGCGACCAACACACTGACAAGCGGCTGGCAAGCCTGGGAGCCAGGCCGGGTGGATCAGCTCACGGCCAGCGGCCAAAGCGTGTTTGTTGACTTCACCGCCGCCTGGTGCGTCACCTGCCAGTACAACAAAAAAACCACTCTGAACAATGCCGACGTACTGGCCGATGTGGCCGCGAAAAAAGTAGTGCTGCTGCGCGCCGACTGGACGCGGCGAGACCCAGCTGTGACCGCCGCTTTGACCCAACTGGGCCGCAGTGGTGTGCCGGTGTACGTGATTTACAAACCCGGCCGTGCGCCCGTGGTGTTGAGCGAAATTTTGTCAGTAGCGGATGTGCGGGCCGAGTTGGCCAAACTTTGATGTTTAACTTTTAAGGATCTCTGAGCATGATGAATCGTCGAACTTTCTCGTCTTCTCTTGTCTTGCCTGCTGTCGGTTTTGGCGTGACCCGGGCGCACGCTGCCACGGCCACGGTGGGCCAGGCAGCGCCAGACTTTAACGCCACGGATGCGCTGGGCAAAACCCACAAGCTCAGCGACTTTAAGGGCAAGCATGTGGTGCTGGAGTGGACCAACCCTGGCTGTCCGTTTGTTGCCAAGCATTACGGCGGCAACATGCAGGCATTGCAAAAAGAATTCACCGCTAAAGGCGTGGTGTGGCTGGCCATTGCGTCGACTGAAAAAGACAACTACGAATACTTTTCACCGGCCAAGATCAGCGGCTGGGTCAACGACAAACTGGCCAAGCCAACGGCAGTGCTGATGGACGAGTCGGGCAAGATTGGTCAGCTGTACAACGCCAAAACCACGCCGCACATGTACATCGTCAGCCCGCAGGGCGTGCTGGTGTACGCCGGTGCGATTGACAGCGTGCCGTCTGCACGCGCTGACGACATCAAAACGGCGACCAACTACATTCGCCAGGGCTTGAACGAGGCGCTGAGCGGCAAAGCCATCAGCACGGCGTCGACCCGGCCGTATGGCTGCTCGGTCAAGTACAAAGACGCTTGATCTTGGCGCGTGACAACTGCTGAGACGATCAATCACATCCTGGCCCACTGCCGCAGCATTGCGGTGGTCGGTTTGTCAGCCAACCCAGCGCGGCCCAGCTACGGTGTGGCGCAGTACATGCAGGCGCACGGCTACCGAATCATTCCGATCAATCCAAACGAAGCGGAAATTTTGGGTGAGACTTGCTACCCCAGCTTGACCGCAGCGGTGAGCAAAGAAAAGTTTGATCTGGTGAATGTTTTTAGAAACAGCGCCGACATACCGCCCGTCGTTGATGAGGCCATCGCCCTGATGGGCATAGCGGGCATCAAGGCGGTGTGGATGCAGCAAGGCATTTCACATCGCGTTGCCGCAGCGGCAGCCCAAGCAGCAGGCTTGGCTGTGGTGCAAGACCGTTGCCTTAAAATCGAACATCGTTTGCTGCGCTAGTGCGGCAGGCGGGGGCGGACCATTCGGTTACCGCCCACAGTTCAGCGATTTTTTAACTGCCCATTTGACATGTACGCACCGCTACAAAACGACACCTTTATTCGCGCGTGCATGCGCCAAGCCACAACCCACACCCCTGTCTGGCTGATGCGCCAGGCAGGCCGCTATTTGCCCGAATACCGCGACACGCGGGCTAAGGCTGGCAGCTTCATGGGCCTGGCCACCAACACTGACTACGCCACCGAAGTCACGTTGCAGCCGCTTGAGCGCTACAAGCTGGACGCCGCCATTTTGTTCAGCGACATTTTGACCATCCCCGACGCGATGGGCCTGGGCCTGAGCTTTGCCTTGGGCGAGGGCCCCAAGTTTGCCCACAACGTGCGCGACGAAGCCGCCGTTGCCAAGCTGGCCGTCCCCGACATGGCCAAGCTGCGCTACGTGTTTGATGCGGTCACCTCGATTCGCAAAGCTTTGAACGGCCGCGTGCCGCTGATTGGCTTTTCAGGCAGCCCCTGGACGCTGGCGTGCTACATGGTCGAAGGCGGTGGCTCAGACGACTACCGCGCGGTTAAAACCATGATGTACCAGCGGCCTGACCTGATGCACAAAATGCTGGCCATTAACGCCGACTCGGTGGCTGAATACCTGAACGCGCAAATCGAAGCCGGCGCGCAGGCGGTGATGATTTTTGACAGCTGGGGCGGTGTGCTGTCTGATGCAGCTTTTCATGAATTTAGCTTGCCGTATACGGCGCGGGTCCTTAGCAAACTCAAGCGCAGCCACGACGGTGTGGAAAACGGGGAATTTGTGCCGCGCCTGGTGTTTACCAAAGGCGGCGGCCTGTGGCTCGATTCGATGGCCCAGCTCGACTGTGAGGTGCTGGGCCTGGACTGGAACGTGAATTTGGGCAGAGCGCGCGCGCAAGTTGGCCACAAGATGGCGTTGCAAGGCAACCTCGACCCCAACGTGTTGTTTGCCAACCCTGCACAGGTTGAAGCCGAAGCATTTAAGGTGCTGGACAGCTTTGGCCAGCCGCATACGGACGCTAAAACCAAAGGGCCTACGCATATTTTCAATCTTGGCCACGGCATCAGTCAGTTCACGCCGCCTGAAAACGTTGAAGTGCTGGTTAACGCAGTGCACGCTCACTCTCGCAGCATGCGCGCCGCCGCAACCTGACCAACGACCCAAACGCGGCCAGGCCGATCATGATATGTATTTTTCGGGCTGTGCTAGCACAAAAATAGCGCTGGGCTTAACGACTTATGCACAAAATTTGTGTAGCGGTGCAGTAGGCAAGCACCTACGGGTCTCCCATCGCTATCAAAGGCATAGCGAACGTAAGTTGTTGATTCATATAGCTTTATTAAATTGCTTTTTTTACAGGCAATCTGGTGAAAGCCTTGATTCCAGAGGCCTTGCGGACTCTGGGGGCAATCTATCAACAAAGTTATCCACAGAAAAAGTGAGCTCGTGTAAAGCACTTGTAAATCAAGCACTTAGCGCGCTATTTAAATGTGGTTTTGAAGACTCTTCAACAACTGCACACAAAATTCGGGTCGCCACGTGACCCACGTGCTAGATGTGGTGGTAGCCATGCCCGCGCACAGCGCCTTGAGTGGACCGCTAACGTACCGAAGTGAGCTGCCACTAGCTGTAGGCACGCTGGTGCGCGTGCCGTTGGGTAAACGTGAAGTGCTAGGCGTGGTGTGGGGCGACGCCTTGAGCAGCGGTGATTTACTGGAAATACAAACCAAAAGCATTGCTGGCGTGTTGGCGGACTTGGGGCCGCTGAATGCAAATTGGCGGGCACTGGTCAGCTTTACCGCCAGCTACTACCAGCGTTCACTGGGCGAAGTCGCTCTGGCCGCGCTGCCGCCGCAACTACGCGAACTGACCGGGCTGCAGCTGGCGCGGCGACTCAAGCGGCCAGTTCAAGACACCAGCAGCCCAGAAAATGCTGCAAATTTAATAGCTGCTAGCGCACAACAAACAAGGGCTATAGCCGACTTTAATGCTGAAGATGGCTTAAAAAAGCGTCCCGCCTTGCTGTTTGGTGCCACCGGCAGCGGCAAAACCGAGGTCTATTTGCGTCTGGCGGCCAGCGTACTGGCACAAGACCCCACCGCGCAGGTGCTGGTGATGGTGCCCGAGATCAACCTCACCCCGCAGCTGCAAGCGCGGTTTGAAGAGCGCTTTACGCATTTGGGTCTGGAGCGAGTGGTGGCCATGCACAGCGGCTTGACACCTGCCCAGCGCCTGAAAAGCTGGATTGCTGCGCACGCGGGCCATGCAAGATTGATTTTGGGCACCCGCATGGCGGTGCTGGCCTCTATGCCGAACCTCAAGCTGATCGTGGTCGATGAAGAACACGACCCCAGCTACAAGCAGCAAGAAGGCGCGCGTTATTCAGCCCGTGACTTGGCGGTGTACCGTGCCAGTATTCAAGC
>JAYWFR010000114.1:0-11886 GCA_043778695.1 Polaromonas sp.
CATCCTGTCGATCCATGGGGTAACCTGACCAAAGGCTACCGTACCCGCAACAACAAGCGCACGCAAGTGATGATTGTTTCGCGTCGCAAGAAGTAAGGCAAACCCATGACACGTTCACTTAAAAAAGGTCCATTTGTTGACCAGCATCTGGTAGTCAAGGCTGATAGAGCCGTTACCAACAAAGACAAAAAGCCGATCAAGACCTGGTCGCGTCGCTCCATGATCCTGCCCGAGTTCATCGGCTTGACCATCGCCGTACACAACGGCAAGCAGCACGTCCCTGTCTACATCACCGATCAGATGGTTGGCCATAAGTTGGGCGAGTTTGCACTCACCCGGACTTTCAAAGGCCATCCGGCTGACAAAAAAGTTGTGAAGAAATAAGGACAAAGACCATGGAAACACGTGCAACCCTCCGGGGCGTCCGTCTGTCGGTCGACAAAGGCCGATTAGTCGCTGACTTGATTCGCGGAAAGAAAGTCGATCAAGCACTGAACATTCTGACGTTTACGCAGAAAAAAGCGGCTGGCATCATCAAAAAGGTGGTTGAGTCAGCGATCGCCAACGCGGAACACAACGATGGCGCTGATATCGACGATTTGAAGGTAAAAACCATCTACGTCGAACAAGGCGCAACGCTCAAGCGTTTTTCTGCCCGCGCCAAAGGCCGTGGCAATTCCATCAGCAAGCCCACGTGCCATGTGTACGTGGTTGTCGGCAACTAAGGGCTACAGGACTATGGGACAAAAAATCAACCCAACAGGCTTTCGCCTTTCGGTAAGCCGCAATTGGTCAAGTCGCTGGTACGCCAGCAACCGTGACTTTGCCGGCATGCTGGCTGAAGATATCAAGGTGCGTGAGTACCTGAAATTAAAGCTCAAGAGCGCTGCGGTTTCGCGCGTTCTGATCGAGCGGCCTGCCAAGAACGCCCGCATCACGATTTTCTCGGCACGCCCGGGTGTTGTGATCGGCAAAAAAGGCGAGGACATCGAAGCGCTGAAAAAAGAACTGTCGCGCCAATTAGGTGTGCCAGTTGCCGTGAACATTGAAGAAGTTCGCAAGCCTGAAATTGATGCCAAGCTGATCGCAGACAGCATCACCCAGCAGCTTGAAAAACGCATCATGTTCCGTCGTGCCATGAAACGCGCCATGCAAAACGCCATGCGTCTGGGTGCCTTGGGTATCAAGATCATGTCGTCTGGCCGTTTGAACGGTATTGAAATCGCTCGTTGCGAGTGGTACCGCGAAGGTCGCGTACCCCTTCACACACTGCGTGCTGACATTGATTACGGTACGTCCGAGGCCAAAACCACCTATGGCGTGATTGGTGTCAAGGTCTGGGTCTACAAAGGCGACACGCTGGGCCGTGGTGATTCACCCGGTGCACGCATGATTGACGTTCCGCCAGATGACGAACGCAAGCCACGCGGCCCACGCCGTGATGCACGCCCAGGAGACCGTACTGACCGCCCAAGCGGCCCAGGTGGCGCGCCAGCACCACGTGGCGTTCGCGCTCCCCGCGCAGCGATGGGCACCAACACCGCGCCAGCTGATGGCAGCGACAAGCCGGCTGAAGCAACTGGGGGCGCTACCCCAGGTAGCGACGCCCCGAAAACCACCGTTAAGCGCGTCCGTAAAGCCGCGCCAGCAAACAGTAGCGGCACGAGCGCCGCGGCAGCTGACGGTAAAGGAGATTAAAAATGTTGCAACCCGCTCGTAGAAAATACCGCAAGGAACAAAAAGGCCGTAACACCGGCGTTGCCACTCGTGGCAGCTCGGTCGCTTTCGGCGATTTTGGTCTGAAATGTACCGACCGCGGCCGCCTGACGGCCCGTCAAATCGAAGCCGCACGCCGTGCGATTTCGCGTCACGTCAAACGTGGCGGCCGCATCTGGATCCGCGTCTTCCCGGACAAGCCAATTTCCCAAAAGCCTGCAGAGGTTCGCATGGGTAACGGTAAAGGTAATCCGGAGTATTACGTGGCTGAAATTCAGCCCGGCAAGATTGTGTTTGAGATCGTTGGCGTGCCAGAAGCATTGGCCCGCGAAGCTTTCACGCTGGCCGCTGCCAAACTGCCACTGCGCACCACATTTGTGGCCCGCATGATTGGCCAGTGATCAGGAGAATGAACAAATGAACACGACTGAACTCCGCCAAAAAGATGTTGCCGGTTTGAAAACCGAAGTCAAAGCACTGCAAAAAGCCCATTTCGGCTTGCGCATGCAAAAGGCTACGCAACAACTTAACAACACGTCGGTGCTGCGTTCAACACGCCGCTCAATTGCCCGGGCAAAAACCATTTTGACCGAAACCATTGCCAAACAGGGAGCCAAATGATGACTGAAGCGACTACCGCTGTTAAGAAGTCCCTCAAGCGCACCTTGATCGGCAAAGTGGTCAGCGACAAGCGCGCCAAGACCGTCACGGTGCTGGTTGAGCGCCGCGTCAAGCATGAGCTGTACGGCAAAATCGTATCGCTGTCCAGCAAGTACCACGCCCATGACGAAAAGGGCGAGTACAAGGCTGGCGATGTGATCGAAATTACAGAAAGCCGCCCGATCTCCAAGACCAAGAACTGGGTGGTAACCCGCCTGGTCGAGAAAGCTGCTGTCGTTTAATTTCTAAACGTTGCGACTCAGGACTGCACGGTCTTAAAAAAACGGCTCACCATGTGGGCCGTTTTTGTTTCTAATGTCTTTTGTTTCTATTATTATTTTCGACTCACTTAACAGGAGCACACCATGATCAAAGTAGGCGACACCCTCCCCGCAGCAACGCTGATGGAGTTTTCAGAAGTTGAAGGCAACGGCTGTAGCATTGGTCCCAACGCGGTGGACGTGACTAAAGCCACTGCTGGCAAAACCATTGCGCTATTTGCCCTGCCTGGTGCGTTCACGCCGACTTGCTCAGCCAAGCATGTGCCGGGTTATGTTGAGCACATGGCCGACTTTAAAGCTGCGGGTGTGGACGAGATCTGGTGCGTTAGCGTGAATGACGCTTTTGTCATGGGCGCCTGGGCACGCGAGCAGAAAACCGACGGCAAAGTGCGCATGTTGGCCGACGGCAGCGCTGCTTTCGCCCAGGCCACAGGCTTGACGCTGGACTTGACCGCGCGCGGCATGGGCTTGAGAAGCAACCGTTACTCGATGCTGATCAAAGACGGCAAGGTTGCCAGCTTGAATGTTGAAGGCCCAGGGAAGTTTGAAGTCAGCGATGCAGCAACTTTGCTGGCTCAAGCCAAGGCTTAAATGACTATCGATTTTATAGCTGTTAGCGCCCGGATCAATTGGGCTTCAGCCTATTTTATAAATCAACTTTGAGATAATGAGCGCCCGCTATCGGGTTGTGATAGTACGGCGGTATCTCGTCAAACTTCAAGTCTCGGTAAAGCGCTCTGGCCGACTCCATCTCACTCAGGGTGTCCAGCAGCATGTGGCTGTAGCCCGCAATGCGAGCCGCGTCCATGACGGCTTCAGCGAGTTGCCTGCCCAGCCCCAGTTGGCGGTGATGACTGCGCACATACAGCCGCTTCATTTCGCAGGCGTTGGGGTAATCGCTGGATGTGAGTGGCCGCATGGCGCAGCAACCAGCCAGATCGCCGTCCACCATGGCCAGCACTAGCGCGCCCAACGGCTCGGCATAGTCGCCAGGCAAGCTCGCCAATTCAGCATCAAAGTTTTGAAAACACAGGTCAACCCCGAGTTGCACTGCGTATTCTTGAAAAATAAGCCGAGTCGCCTGCAACAGCTCAGCGTTTGCAGGCTTGAGCAACTGGACTTTGGGTAAAACCACGACAGGCTTGGGTAGATCAGCGCGTTAACCGGGCAAACAGTGCCTTGTGCGGCCGTGCGGCCGTGCGGCCCACTGTTTGGCTGGCTTGTTTAGCTGGCTTATTGCTTGATGGCCTCGACCTGAACGGTGACCTTGATGTCGTCCGACGTGAACTTTTCGACCACACCCCAGTTCACGCCATAGGTACTGCGTTTGACCACTGTTTCAAAGTCACCACCACAGACTTCGCGCTTTAGGCGGGGATTTTCGTAACACCCGTAATTAATGGCGGTCAGCACAGCAGGGTTGGTTTTGCCGCGGATAGTCATGTTGCCAGCCACCGACACCACCTTGTCGCCCTCAAACTTGAATGCTTCGCCCACAAAGCGAGCCGTCGGGAAATTTGCGACATCAAAGAAATCTGCGCTTTTCAAGTGGCCGTTAAACGGCGCAATGCCGGTGTTGATGCTGCTCATGTCTATCGTGATGTCGACCTTGCCCGTTTTGGCGGCTTTGTCCAACACAATTTCCCCGTCAGTTTTGTCCCAGCGACCGCGGTTGGTAGAAGTACCAAAGTGCTTGGCCTCCCACGCAGCTGACGTGTGGGTGGGGTCAATCTTGTAAGTGCCTGATTGGGCATGAGCGCCCACACAACCGCCTAAAACAGCCAGAGCCAAAAGTGCTTTTTTCATCAATATCTCCAAATAAAACAAACAAAAATTAAAAACAGAATCACATACCCGTCAAAGCCAGTTTGAACTTGACGGTGACATCATTGGCGACGATAGAAACGTCTGACCAGTCCCCCTCGCCGATTTTAAAATCAATCCGCTTGAGCAAAAAGCTGCCCTGCGCTGTCGTCACACCGGCCGCGCCAGGCGTTAGCGTCACGGGCACGGTAACGGGCTTTGAACTGCCTTTTATCAGCAGGTTACCGGTGACTTCAAGTTTGCCAGGGCCAACCGATTTAATTGCGCTGGACGTGAACGTCGCGTTCGGAAACTTCACGATGCTGAACCACTCAGGCTTTTTCAGCTCTTTAACGGTCTCCGCGTCGCCTACGCTGGCGCTGCCCAAGTCAATCGTGAAAGCGATTTTGCCTGCCTCTGGCTTTTTAGCGTCGAACGAAACTTGCGCGTCAAACTTGCTGAACTTGCCGTCCAGCGGCACACCCATTTGCTTGGCCACAAAGTTGATTTCACTTTGCGCGGGCAGCAATTTTTGCTGCCCGCTGGCGGATGCCGCAAAAATAAAACTGGCGCAAAGCGCGAGTAACTTGTTCATCGTATTTCCATTCAAATCAATTGGCTAAATCAATCGCTAAATCAATCGCTAAATCAGTCGCTCAGGGCGCGGACCGGGCAAACGGATTGATGCGGTCTATCAAGCCGTCGCGGTCTATCAAGTGGTGCTTCAGCGCCGCCAAGGTGTGTAGTATCACCAGCGCCGACAAACTATAAACCAGTGTACGGTGCACCAGTTTGAGGACAGCCGCCAGCTCTGGGCTGGGGCTGACAAAGCTGGGCAGCGGCACCAGCCCCAAATACACCACGGGAAACCCGGCCGCAGAGCTGTAGGCCCAACCTGCCAGGGGCGCCGCAAAAAACAGCGCGTACAGCAGCATGTGTGTAGATTGCGACGCCTTGCGCTGCCAATTGGGCATGGGCACATTGAGTTTAGGCGGCCGATTCGCCAACCGCCACAACAGGCGCGCCGCTGACAGCGCCAAAATGGTGATGCCAGCCCATTTATGCCAGTTGTACTGCTTGAGCCGCGCCGGTGAAAAAGGCAGCTCCACCATGTACAAGCCAAACGCAAAAGAAGCGGTGATCAACAACGCCAGCAACCAATGAAAACCAATGGCAACCGCTGTGTATTTTGAGTGTGGCGTCATGAGGCGTTTGTTGTGGTCATTGCTGTGTGCTGCTTAGCAGGCTCTACGGGGCGGCTGGCCGCACACAGCTGTTACAGATATGAATGGCTTCAAAAAAGTTCCACTTTGGTTATACGTAAAAACAAAATACCAGCCGATTTAGGCTGCAAAGGCCAAATGCCGCCAGAGCACCCACTCCGGTGTTGCTGAAAGTTGCTGATGTTTGCTGATGTTTGCTAATATTTGCTGATGTTTGCTGATTTTTGCTGACATTACTGATATTTGCTCCTGATTTAGGAGCTGCTTGCCCAGGTATTGATTGGACTACAGCCGTATTTGGCACCCTAAAAGACCTGTTTTACTGAAGAGCAGCCTCTCTTCACCTCAATCCAGCGGTTTGATATCCAGCTCTTTGGCCAACCTGGCCCAGCGGTTGGTGTCGCCCTCCAGTTTGGCCTTCATCTCAAGCGGGCCAGCCGTTGGTATCTCCAGCGCCAGCCCCGCCAGCTTCTCCCGCACGTCGGGCATTTGCAGTACCTGGCCGATGGCGGCGGCTAGTTTGTCGGTGATCGCTTTGGGCATGCCTGCCGGGCCCATGATGCCGAACCACTGCTCGTAGTCAACGCCGTTGATGCCTGCCTCAGTCAGGGTGGGCGCGTCCGGAAAGTCTGGGTGGCGCTTTGCTCCGGTGGTGGCCAGCACGCGCAGTTTGCCTGATTTGACGTGGCTGCCGGCGCTGGCCATGGTGGTAATCATGGTGTTGACCTGGCCGCTCATCAGGTCAATCAACGCGGGCGACGAGCCGCGGTACGGCACGCTGGTGAACTGCAAGCCTGAGCGCGCCCGAAACAAATCAACCACCACACTGCCAGTGCCCGCGATAGCTAGCGTTAACTTACCTGGATTGGCCCGGCCGAACTTGATAACGTCTTGCGCAGTTTTAGCTTCAAAGTTCGGGTTGGCGATTAAAAACGCAGGCGATTTGCCCACCAGCGAGATGGGCGTGAAATCTTTAACCGCGTCATACGGCATTTTGCGGACATAAATCGGCGTGCTGCTGTGAAACACATCGACCAGTACCAGTGTGTAGCCGTCCGCCGGGGCCTTGGCCACCCCGTCGGTACCAATCAAGCCGCCTGCCCCGCCTTTGTTGTCTACCACCACCGACTGCTTGAGCACTGGCCCCAGCTTGTCAGCCAGCAGCCGCGCAGTCGCGTCAGAGCTGCCGCCCGCCGGGAAGGGCACGACCAGCTTGATCGGCCTGTTCGGATAGTCCTGGGCCCGGACAGCCATCGGCATGGCAGCCAAGCAGCTAACGGCCAAGGCCCACATCCAATTGGAACGGAATAACAGACGCATGAATTTCCTTAAACGATAAAAGTTGACGAGTTCAGTGCCGGGTAACGGGGTGACGCGCGTTGGAGTTACTATAGATATAGGAGCTGCTTGCCCAGGTGTTGATTGGGCTGTAGCCCTATTTAACCCTGAAAAAGCTGTTTTCACACAATAAACCGACTTTTTTCTCGCGTTGAACGCCATTTTTCCGCGCTGTTGGCGCAGAGTTTCAGATTCGACGAGTCTGCGGCATACTCACTTCACCAGTATTGCATCAGTCTTTCACCAGTATTTGACCAGCACTTCACCAGTCTTTCACCAGCACTTCAATACCTTGCCCCACAGGAGCCCACCATGCAGCGCAGACACTTTACTTTTGCCTCCACCAGCGTTTTTGGCGGGTTGATACTTGCCACTTACAGCCAAGCGTATGCCCTGTCTCTTGGTGACTTGGCGGGTATTTCAAACGCAGACGCCAGCACCGGACTAAAAACTGCACTTGAAAAAGGCGCGCTGGCAGCGGTCGGCTTGCTGGGTAAACCGGATGGCTTTTTTGGCAACGACAAAGTGCGTATTCCCCTGCCAGGCTTTTTAAACGACGTAGCCGGCATCATGAAAACGCTGGGCCAAGGCAAACGCATTGATGAGCTGATGCTGTCAATCAACCGCGCCGCCGAGGCGGCCGTGCCGATGGGCAAAGATCTCCTGGTCAGCAGCGTGCGCAACATGAGCGTGACGGATGCCAAAAACATTTTGACTGGCGGCGAAACGTCAGTCACCAACTTTTTTGCTGAAAAGTCCCGTACGCCACTAAGCGGCACATTTTTGCCAATCGTCACCAAAGCCACTGAAAAAGTCGGCCTGGCCATCAAGTACAACGACTTTGCAGCTAAAGCGTCCAGCTTCGGCCTGGTCAAGAAAGAAGACGCCAACATCCAGCAATACGTGACTGGCAAGTCACTTGACGGCCTGTACACCATCATTGGCGACGAAGAAAAGAAAATTCGCCAAGACCCAGTGGGTACCGGCAGCGCCATTTTGCAGAAGGTGTTTGGCGCGCTGAAGTGAGGTGATGGGAAGCGCTGGTGATGGCAGGGCGATTCAGCCGATCAGTCTGGTTGAGTGCGGGCTGATACTTAAGCCGTTAAGTTTGATTTTCGGCTCCTAGCTCAATCACATAAATCGGTAGCTGCTACTATATTTATAGCATTTTCCTGGCCTGACAACCCGATGTGCGTTGCCTAGGTAATTCCATTTCGACATGATGTTTAGCAGGGCTAACGGGTAAGCACTCGCTACCCGGCTGTAGCTGCCGTCCAAATTGCGTTGCAGGCTGCCGTGTTGAGGCTGGGTTTGTATGCTAATTACCAGCCCAGCGTTTGTATTGTGTGCGTCAGCAGCTATCAGGTTGATAGTAGCCAGTGTGTCTTCCAGCGTCGTTACTGTCACGTCTGACGCTACAGGCGCATCGTTGACTGCGGCAATGCTTAGGGTGACTGTTGCCAGCTCTGAGCTGGCGGTGCCATCACTGACGCGGTAGGTAAAGCTGTCGGTACCGTAGTAGTTGGCTGCTGGGCTGTAGCTGTAGGTGCCGTCTGGGTTGACCGACAGGCTGCCGTGCAGCGGGCTTGCGATGATGGTGGCGGTCAAGACATCACCATCAATATCAGTTGCGCCTGCCAGCGGGTTGATCAGCAATGGGCTGTCTTCGTTCAGGCTCAGGCTACTGCTTGGCAGTACAGGCGCGTCGTTGACGGCTGTGATGCTGATGTGTACCGTGGCCAGGTTGCTTGTCAAGCTGCCGTCGGTCACCAGGTAGGTAAAGCTGTCTGCGCCGTTGTAGTTGGCCGCTGGGGTGTAGCTGTAGCTGCCGTTAGCGTTTAGCGCCAAAGTGCCGTGGGTAGGCTGGGTTTGGATGGTGAATTGCAGGCTGGCGCTTGTGTTGTCTGCATCAAGAGCTACCAAGTTGATAGTGGCCAGCGTGTCTTCAAGCGTGGTGACTGCCACATCAGCCGCCACAGGTGCGTCATTGACTGGCGTAACTGTCAGGTTGACGGTGGCTGTGTTGGACGCCTCGCCAGCGGCGTTGCTGTACTGATAAGTAAAGCTGTCTGTGCCGTAGAAGTTGGCCTCTGGCGTGTAGCCAAAGGTGCCGTCGGGGTTGAGGCTGACCTGGCCGTGCTGGGCGGTAGTGACTATTTTTGCGGTGAAGTCTGCAGCGCTTGTGCTGCTTCCTGTTGTTACGTCAGCGTTGAGGTCATTCGCCTTGGCGTTGATGGTGATGCTGTTGTCTTCGTTCAGGGTGGCGGTGTCGTCTACCGCCACTGGGGACTTGATGAGGCGAACGTCTTTGATGCTGACCTGGCTGCCGAGCTGTGCAGCGGTGATGCCAAAGCCAATCAGGTCAAAGCTGAGGTTGACCGCAACACCGGTGTTGCTTAAGTTAGCGCCTGTGTTGCCCACCCCGCTGCCTAACGAGATAGCCGACAAATCAAGCAGGTAGGTGCGGCTGCCGTCAGCGTTGTCGGTATGGCGCAGGCCGGCTGCGCTGCGCTCTTGCAGGGCGCTGGCTGGGTCTGAGCTGGCCAGCTGGATGTTTAGCAGGGCGTCGCTGTGGTCAGTGGCCAGGCCTGCCAGCAGGTTGCTGCCTGTGTTGGCATTGGTCAAAGCCACTTCAAAAGCATCTTGCGGGGCGGCGGTGAGGATGCCGTTTTGCTGGATGCTGTTGGTTTGCAGGGCCAGGCCGCTGACGGTGAAGGTCAGGAAGCGGTCTTGGGGGGCGATGATGAAGGCTTGGGCCAGGTGGGCTTGGGCTAAGGTGGATTCGCCTAGGGTGATGGTGGATGGGGTGGCAGAGTCAATGTTTACTTTGCCTGTGGTTTCCCATCGCTCAACGGTGCCGCTCTGGCCTGCAGCAAAGTTGCCGTTGGTCAAGGTTGGATTGATGGCGGTTAGGTAGTCGGTGTGGGTGGCAGGTGCACTCGTCCCCAAGCCGACCTTGCGGCGGATGAAACCCAAAGGTAACAGGCCGAGGGCGGACAAAGGTGAAGAAGGATTGTCTTGCTCCCTCTCCCCCTGGGAGAGGGTTGGGGTGAGGGCCTCCCTGCCTTCATCGACCTTGAGTTGAGCGACCAAACGCGCCATCAAGGCCAGTTCATCGGCGCTTGGCAGTTTGCGCACGCCGGGCTGCAGGCTGGCGGCCATGTAGTTGCTTGCGTCTGCACTGTGCTCTAAGCCCAGGGCGTGGCCGTATTCGTGGAGCAATACGCTCAGCATGTCCATCTTGCCTTCGGCTGCGCTGCCTGGTTTGGCTTTGAAGACGGTGGGGTCGCTGGTGGGGAGGTAGTCGTCTGTGTTGTCTAGCGGGGTGGGGTCGATGTACCAGCCGTGGCCTGCTGCGTTTTGATCCAAAGTGATTTGGGCGAATGCGCCTTCGCCTGTGGTTTGGCCTAGGGCTGTGGCTGGGAGGTCTGTGAAACCGATTAGGGTTTGCTGGGCGTTGGCGAGTAATGCGCTTAGTTGGGCGCTGCGTTGCCAGGCTGCGAGGTTTTGATGCTCGCCGGAAGCGACCATTTCTTCGCCAGAAATCCAATCCCAACTACCAAGCATAGTTTTTTTGCATGCAACTTCTTGATCGTTGTCATACTGGCCTGGGCTCAACTGGTAGCGCATCAGCACCCGTTTGCCATTTTTGAATTCAACCATAAAGGATATGCGATCCTCGCCGCTAAAGTCCTTGGTAGGTGGAATATAGTTGTACAGCACGTCGCCGATTGGATCGTCATGGTTCTTGCTGTACGTTCCATACAGTGGTGTTTGTACGACGCTAACTTTGGCAATCTCCCAATCCCGATCTAAGCGAGCCCCCCATTGCTGAACAGTTTCATCAGGACGTTCTCCTGAGCCGTCCATAGCTTCTTTGGCTCTACTGCCTGGCGCTATTTCGTTATTCGGCAGTTGGTAATACCAACAATCACGAACCACTTTATTGGCTTTGGGAAGTGCTTTCGCTTGCGAGATTGCTTGCCCTATTTGGATATCTTCTAAGCCAAGCAGTTGTGGCTTTTCGAAGCCAGCCTCATCTGCCAAAAGATTCCTTGGTGGGTCAATGTCCTGGATACCCGGCGGCGTGAAGGTTAAATGGAAATGATTTTGGTGGCCGTTTGAGTTGCCAACGGTGATGCCAGATTGCTCAACACCCAAAGCTTTTAGTACCTTGATAACCTCTTGGTATCTGTTTGCTACGACACCGCCTTTGGCTGCGCTTTTGGTTAATTCCGCCCCTACGAATATCTGCGCAATCAGACTTTTTGCGGCATCCGGCGCTCTGCTGGAATTAGCACCTCGGAACAGCGCGGCTTGAATCCGCGCTTTGTCTGCATTGTTGCTGCCATTCGTAATCAGCCAATCATTATTTTCATTCTTAATGTCTTCCTTGGTTGCCCAATACATAGCAAGAAAGTCTCGCAACATGCCTTGCTGATTGTTGTTTGTGACTTGATTAGCTGGCCCTGTTCTTTTCGCATTCAGTAAATCAGTCAGTTCGATGGCTCGCACAACAGACCACTGAGGCGCGGGGGCAGAAATGGTGATCAATGGAGTATGTTTTTCGCCATCTCGGAGTTGATTAGCAGGGCTAATCCAATCAGAATTACCTAAGTCCATAGCCATCCCTAAGTCGTGTGAAACATGAAGTGCTGGTGTTCTAACGTGGTTGGCATCGGTTGTGCCTGTCATGCGAAAGCTGGCTGCTTGGTTGGCACGGTTGTTACCGGAAAAAACCCACGGTGCTTCGTTCTTCGCGCGCGGCATCGGGGTCAGATACCGTCTTGAAAGTCAAGCGCCAGCGCACTAATTTTGATAGGCGCCAATGCAGAAGCTGTAAATTCAATTGCCTCAGTGGCCTT
>JAYWFR010000115.1:0-11854 GCA_043778695.1 Polaromonas sp.
CGGCGAATGACCCGCAGTGGCGGCACGGACGCTAGCTGCAGCACGGGCGGCAACCCGAAAGCCAGCAGCAGCGTGAGCCCCATGCCCATGCCAAACAGCACGGGCCAAAGCGTGGCGGCGGGTAGCGCCGTCTCCACCAGCCCGGCCAGCAGCAACACAAAGCCGTAGTGCACCGCAAAACCAATCGCCACGCCCAGCGCGCTGGCAAACAAACCCACCAGCACAAATTCAAACGCATAAGCCGCAGCAATCGTGCGCTGCGGCTGGCCTAATACCCGCAGCATGGCGCAGTCGTCCAGGTGCTTGGCAGCAAAGCCACGCGCCACAATTGCGACCGCCACTGCACTAAGCAGCGCGGCCAGCAGCGCCACCAGATTTAAAAACTTTTCGGCGCGGTCTAGTGTTTGCCGCATCTCGGGGCTGCCTGACTCGAGCGATTCAAGCCGCACACCTCGAACGCCAGAAGCCTCATACGGTTTTTTGATCTCTGCGTTCGCCCACTTGATGTACTCACTGATCGCCTTGTCGTTACCCGCCACCGCAAAGCGGTAGTTGATGCGGCTAGCGGGTTGAATTAAATTGGTTGCGGCCACGTCGGCCGTGTTGATCATGGCGCGCGGTGAAAAGCTGACAAAGCCCGCGCCCCGGTCAGGCTCTTGCGTGATGATGCGGGCGACCTTAAAACTCGCGTCGCCCATCAGCAGTGTTTGGCCAATTTTGAGATTCAGGGCATCGAGCAACGACGAATCAACCCACACCGTGCCGGGGGCGGGGATGTCGCGCGTCACTGCACTTTTGCCGTCTGTGGTGCTGCTTATCTGCAAATTACCGCGCAGCGGATATCCCATTGGCACCGCTTTGAATGCGGCTAATTTAGTAGCACCACCATCCGCATCTGTGGCACGCGCCATGGTGGGGAAGCTGATACTGGCAGCCGACTGCAAGCCAAGCGCTTTGGCTTTGGCAATAAAGACAGCGGGTGTGGCTTCATCGCTGCGCAGCACTGCGTCACCGCCGAGCAGTTGCCGCGCATCGCGCTGCAGGCCGCCTTTGAGTCTGTCTGCAAAGAAGCCCACCGCAGTTAATGCCGCCACAGCCAGCGTCACGGCAACGATCAGCAGCCGAAGTTCGCCTGCGCGCAAGTCGCGCAACAGTGTGCGCCAGCCTAATTTGATGAAAAGTGAGGTCATGCGGCTACCTTAGCGCAATTTTGGTAGCCTGAGTTGCTGTGGGGCTTGGGGCAACCGCGTCATCCCGGGCGTGCCGCGGGCTTGCCTCGGGGTCCGTCCGCGATCAAGCTGAGCTGGATTCTGGGGCATGGATGGCGGATCAAGTCCGCAATGACGGCTCTAAAGTGTGAGCAGTGTGTCCAAGCAGACCTGGCTCCAGCATCAACCGCTCAGCGGCGGTGTAACAAACAAAACGTTTGTTGGTTGCTCGACCTATGGCGCACAAGCCTACCGTTTGCGCGACCTGGTGAGCCATTTGCGTGATGCCGCTGCGGGAGATAACGATGGGTACGCCCATTTGGGCAGATTTGATGACCATTTCACTGGTCAGGCGGCCTGTTGTGTAGAAAACTTTGTTCGTGGGTTGGTCCGCTTGAATAGACATCCAGCCAGCTATCGTATCTATAGCATTGTGGCGGCCCACGTCTTCCACAAAAATCAGCATCTCGGGCTCGCCACCCGTTGCATCAAACAGCGCACAGGCATGCACCGACCCCGCCGATTTGTAGGTGGTTTCTTTCAAGCGAATGCTGTTGACCAGCGCGTACAACTGGCTTTGGGTGATGCTGGCGCTTTGCGGTAGTTTGATGTGGTCAACCTCGTCCATCAGCCCGCCAAACACACTGCCCTGTCCGCAGCCAGTAGTCACCACCCGTTTGGATGTTTTTTCTTCAATGTCTGCAACGCCGTGCCGCGTTTTAACGGCTGCAGCGCCGACGTCCCAATCGACGGTGATGGACTCGATGTCAGCCGCGCTCTTAACCAAGCGCTGGTTGCGCAAATAGCCCAGCACCAACAACTCAGGCTGCGCGCCAAGAGTCATCAGCGTGACCAGCTCGCGTTTGTCAAGGTAAACCGTCAGCGCTCGTTCGGCAGGAATGGCAACGCTGATGTGCTCGCCGTGCTCATTGACCGCCGTTACCTCACAGGTCAACGGTGCTCGTGCTTGGCTTAAATGCGGTAGTGCGTTAGTCGTTGGCACCATAGCCCGACATTTCGGCGACGCGGCCGCCCCGGCGAATCGCCACGGCGCAATACTTGAACTCCGGAATTTTGCCAAACGGGTCCAGCGCTGCATTGGTCATCAAGTTGGCTGCTGCCTCGTAGTAGGCAAACGGTACAAACACGGCGCCTTGCGGCGTGCCGTCGTCACGGCGCACGTGAATCGCTACTTCGCCCCGGCGTGACTGGATGGTGATCACGTCGCCTGCAGCCAAACCCATTTCAAGCAAGTCAGCACCGCAAAGTGATGCGGTAGCCATCGGCTCAATCGCGTCCAGCACTGTGGCCCGACGTGTCATGCTGCCTGTGTGCCAGTGCTCTAGCTGACGGCCTGTGATCAGTACAAACGGGTATTCAGCATCAGGCCGTTCGTTGGCCGGAATAATGTCTGCTGGCACCAGTTTGACGCGGCCATCAGCCGTTGGAAAGCTGTCAATAAACACGGTCGGCGAGCCCGGATCGTCAGCGCTCAGGCACGGGTAAGTGACGCTGGATTCGCGCTCCAGCCGCTCCCAGGTAATGCCGCCAATGGCAGCGTGCATGGCTTGCCGCATTTCGTCATACACGGCTGCTACACCATCATGCTCGCCTTGGTAGTTCCAATTGCAGCCCAGGCGATTGCCCAGCTGCTGCAAAATCCACAAATCAGGCTTGGCATCGCCCGGCGCGTCAATGGCTTTTTTGCCCATTTGCACCATGCGGTCGGTGTTGCTGACGGTGCCGGTCTTCTCGGGCCAGGCTGTAGCGGGTAGCACCACATCGGCCAGCCAAGCGGTTTCGGTCATGAAGATGTCTTGCACCACCAAGTGCTCAAGACTGGCCAGCGCGTTGCGGGCATGGTTCAAATCAGGGTCGCTCATGGCGGGGTTTTCGCCCATCACGTACATGCCTCTGATTTTGTGCGGGTCACTGTCGTCGGCCAGCGCCTTGTGCATGATCTCGACCACGGTGTAGCCGGGTTTGTCGTCGAGTTTGACATTCCAGAAATCTTCAAACCAATCGTGGTTGGCCTTGTTGTCAACCCGCTGATAGTTGGGGAACATCATCGGGATCAAACCCGCATCCGACGCGCCCTGCACATTGTTTTGGCCCCGCAGCGGATGCAGGCCAGAGCCGGGTTTACCGATTTGTCCTGTCACGGTGACGAGTGCAATCAGGCAGCGCGCGTTGTCAGTGCCGTGGACGTGCTGGCTGATGCCCATGCCCCACAAAATCATCGCGCCTTTGGCCTTGGCAAACTCACGGGCGACTTCGCGCAGCGTTTGCGCCGGAACGCCGCAAATCGGTGCCATCGCCTCGGGGCTATAGGACTTGACGTTTTCTTTCAACGCTTCAAAATTGCTAGCACGTTGCGCAATAAAATCATGGGCTACCAAGCCTTCTTCAATCACCGTGTAGATCAATGCATTGAGCATGGCAACGTCTGTGTCGGCCTTGAATTGCAGCGTGCGCCAGGCGTGTTTGCCAATGTCGGTCACGCGCGGGTCAGCCAGCACAATTTTGGCACCGCGCTTGGCGGCGTTCTTCATCCACGTAGCAGCAACCGGGTGATTGGCGGTGGGGTTGGAGCCAATGACGAAAATTAAATCTGAATGCTCGACATCGTTGACTTGGTTACTTACTGCGCCAGAGCCCACGCCCTCAAGCAAAGCCGCCACGCTGGACGCGTGGCACAAGCGGGTGCAGTGGTCAACGTTGTTGCTGCCAAAGCCAATGCGCACCAGCTTTTGAAACAGGTAGGCTTCTTCATTGCTGCCTTTGGCGCTGCCAAAGCCAGCGAGCGATTTTTTACCTTTGGTGTCACGCAAAGTTTTCAGTGCGTTACCGCTGTAGTTCAGTGCTTCTTCCCACGTTGCCTCGCGGAACACGTCAGACCAGTCGGCTGTGTTGCGGTTGAGCTTGTCCAACATGGCGGGGTCTTTGGCAACACCCGCTTTGCGAATTAAAGGCTTGGTCAGGCGTTGCGGGCTGGCCGCGTAGTCAAAACCAAAGCGGCCTTTGACGCACAGGCGGTTATGGTTAGCCGGGCCGTCGCGGCCGTCAACGCTGACAATTTCATTGTCTTTGACGTTGTAGGTCAGCAGGCAACCGACACCGCAAAACGGGCATACCGAATCAACTTTTTTATCAACAATTTGGCTACCAATTTGTGTCTGGGGCATCAACGCACCAGTGGGGCAGGCTTGCACGCATTCGCCGCAGGCCACGCAGGTGCTGTCACCCATAGGGTCATTCAGGTCAAACACAATTTCGCTGTGCGCGCCGCGCATGGCGTAGCCGATCACATCATTGACTTGTTCTTCGCGGCAGGCGCGTACGCAGCGGTTGCATTGAATGCAGGCATCCAAGTTCACGGCCATGGCCGGGTGCGAGATGTCGGATTTGGGTTGCTCGCGACGTAATGCCTTGAGCTCAGGGCGCACGGTGATGTCAAGGCGGGCAGCCCAGTCGCTGAGCTCGCCGTGTTGACCGGTGTCTTTTTGGCTCGGATCAGCGTCATTCCATTTGTAGCCCACATCTGGCATGTCTGACAGCAGCATCTCGACCACCATCTTTTGGCTTTTCAAGGCGCGTTCGCTGCTGGCTTGTACTTCCATGCCCTTGGTTGCGCTGCGGCAGCAGCTGGGGGCTAAAACGCGCTCGCCTTTGATCTCGACCACACAAGCGCGGCAGTTGCCATCGGCGCGGTAACCGTCCTTGTAGCAAAGGTGCGGAATGTCAATGCCGTGGCGCTTGGCGGCTTTAAGAATGGTTTCGCCTTCATAGGCGTGGATGGTGTTGCCGTCAAGTTTAAATTCGACGGTTTCGGGCAATACTTCGATTAACTTGGTTGGCGCGTTCATTTCGTTTCTCCGTGAATGCTGTGCTCTGTCACCAGCGGCTCGCCTGGCGTGGGCAAAATGCCTTTCCAGGCCGCTTCAGACACCTCATCAGGAAAGTATTTTTGAATGCATCGAATCGGATTTGGCGCTGCCTGACCCAAGCCGCAAATAGATGCATCACCCATCACTTGCGCCAGGTCTTCCAGCGTGGCGCTGTCCCACACGGGCTCTTGCATCAGCTTGCCTGCTTTGGCGGTGCCAACGCGGCACGGCGTGCATTGACCGCAGCTTTCATGTTCAAAAAACTTCATCACATTTAACGCTGCATCGCGCGCTTTGTCGGTGTGACCCAAGATGATGACCGCAGCTGAGCCAATAAAGCAGCCGTAGGGCTGCAGCGTGTCGAAGTCCAGCGGAATGTTGTTCAGGCTGGCCGGCAAAATGCCGCCCGATGCACCGCCGGGCAGGTAAGCGTAAAAGTGGTGGCCGTCCGCCATGCCGCCGCAATACTCGTCAACCAGCTCTTGCACCGTGATGCCTGCAGGCGCTAATTTAACGCCCGGGTTTTTCACCCGACCACTAACGCTGAAACTCCGCAAGCCCTTACGGCCGTTGCGGCCGAAGCCTGCAAACCACTGCGGGCCTTTTTGCAAAATGTCGCGTACCCAGTACAGGGTTTCAAAGTTGTGCGCCAGCGTTGGCTTACCAAACAAACCCACCTCTGCAATGTAGGGCGGGCGCATGCGCGGTGTGCCGCGGTTCCCCTCAATGCTCTCGATCATTGACGATTCTTCGCCGCAAATGTAGGCACCCGCGCCTCGCCGTAGCTCAATGTGCGGCAGCTTGCACGGCGGGTTGGCCTGCAACTTGGCAATTTCTTTTTCCAGCATGTCACGACAGCCGTGGTATTCATCACGCAAATACAAGTAGCAAGCGTCAATGCCCACGACTTGCGCGGCAATTAGCAGCCCTTCTAAAAAGCGATGCGGGTCGCGCTCCAGATAAGTCCGGTCTTTAAACGTCCCCGGCTCGCCTTCGTCAATATTCACCGTCAACAAGCGTGGGGCAGCTTGGCTCTTGACGATGCGCCATTTGCGCCCTGCAGGAAAGCCCGCGCCACCCAATCCACGCAGGCCAGAGTCTTCCATGGCTTTGATAGCAGACTCTATCGCCGCGTCGCCGGTCAGGCTGGCGGCCAACTGGTAGCCGCCTGCGGCGCGGTACATGTCGTAGCTGGTGTATCCAGCGCCTACATCGGCGAAGCCAGATGAGACGCTTTTTTCGGCAAACTCGGCCGCTACAAAATCAGTAGCTGCTTGCGCACTTGAATCGCGGGCTACACCACTATTTACCACTGAAATAATGCTATCTGTGGTGGCAAACGGCACCGGGCGCTGGTGTACTGCGGCAGCAGGTGCCTGCTCGCAGCGGCCAATGCATGGGGCGGCAATGACTTTGACATCGGCATTGCCTAACAAGGCTGGCAAGCGTGCCAACAGGTCTTGTGCACCAGCCAGCTCGCAGGCCAAGCCGTCGCATACCCGCACCGTCAAGCCAGCGGCTTGCTCGTCACCGCGCAGCACCTCAAAGTGATGATAGAACGTTGCTACCTCATACACCTCGGCCATGGGGATGTTCATCTCTTTGGCCAAGGCCACCATGTGCCGGTCGTGCAGGCCACGATAGGTGTCATTGAGCTTGTGCAATTGCTCAATCAGCAAATCGCGGCGGTGCCCTTCTGCTGGCTTAACGCCTATGAGCGCACGGACCTCATCAATCGAGACATCATCAGCCTGCCGCCCCTTGAGTTTGCTTTTGCGGCGAATTTTCTCGCGCAAGTCATCCATCGTGGCGATGGCGACAGCTTGAACTTCTCGGATTGGAGCAGGATGATTCATATTAAATGACTAAGGTTTGATTAACTTTTACGCAAAGAACTTGGCCACACTGAGCAACGTGCGGTACACACCCCAAGCCAGCGGCAAGCCAACGGCTGCCCAGGCAAAGGCTACCAACGCAGGGCTGACAGTTGATTTGTCAGTGCTACTACCGACTTCAGACGCCGCCATTTTTTCGTGTGCCAATTTCTTTTCGGTTGCCAGCTCGGTATCGGTCATGAACCATTTGGCGTCGAGCGGTTTAACCATCAAATTGCAGATCAAACCGACCACCAGCATGCCAACCAAAATATACATAGTTTGGTTGTACACCTGCTCACGCGGAATACCCAGACCGAGCTGGTATTCCCGCATGTAGTTCACGACTACTGGGCCCAGCACACCGGCAGTTGCCCACGCCGTGAGCAAGCGGCCATGAATCGCGCCGACCATTTGTGTGCCAAACAAGTCAGCCAAGTAGGCCGGCACAGTCGCAAAGCCGCCACCGTACATGCTCAAAATGACACAGAAAGCACCGACAAACAGCACGATAGACCCAGCACCGGCGCTGCCAGGAACGCTGGCGTACATCAAACCACCCAGCACGAAAAACACGATGTAGGTGATCTTGCGGCCCATCTTGTCAGACAAACTGGCCCAGAAAAAGCGACCACCAATGTTGAACAAGCTCAGCAGCGCAGTAAAGCCTGCGGCTGCCGTTGCAATAGCAGCTAACTGGCTTTTGTCCAGCTCACCAAACTTTTTGGCCACACCAATCAACGATCCGCCAAAAACCTCTTGCAACATCGGCGATGCCATACCAATCACGCCGATACCAGCGGACACGTTCATGCACAGCACCATCCAGATCAACCAGAACTGGGGGATGCCCCACACCTTGCTGACATGCACATGCTTTTGCGTGATCATGGCGTTACCGACCTGTGCCGGTGGCGGCGTCCAGCCTGCAGGCTTCCAGCCGGTTTCAGGCACACGGTAGCCAAAAGCACCAGCCATCATGAAGGCAAAGTACACCAGCGCCATCACCACAAAAGTCTGCGTCACACCCACATTGGTAGGCGTTGCAAAGTTTTTCATCAAATCAGCCGCCAGCGGCGAGCCAATCATGGCGCCGCCACCAAAACCCATGATCGCCATGCCGGTGGCCATGCCGCGCCGGTCTGGAAACCACTTGATCAGCGTTGACACTGGTGAGATGTAGCCCAAGCCCAGACCAATGCCGCCAATCACGCCGCTGCCCAAAATCATCAGCCAGAATTGGTGGGTGTAAATGCCCAAAGCAGAAATCAACATGCCGCCGCACCAGCAGCAGGCCGACACCACACCGGCTTTGCGCGGCCCCGAGCGTTCGAGCCAGCCGCCCCATACGGCAGCAGACGAGCCGAGGATGACAAAAAACATGGTGTACATCCAACCCAGCGTAGAAATTTTCCAGTCGCAGCTGGTGGTGAAGAGCTCTTGGAAAAAACCAACGTCTGGCCCACATTTGACGGCGTCTTTGATGCCTAATGCTTTTGACAGCGGTAGCCAAAACACTGAAAAACCATAAGCCATACCAATGCACAAATGGATGGCCAGCGCAGCTGGAGGCACAAGCCAGCGATTAAAGCCCGGCCCGGCAATGATGCGTTCTTTGTCTAGGATTCCTGACATGGATGTCTCCGTATTTATTCGTTACCAGCTGTAAATAGCTGTGATGAATTTTCACGAAAATGCCATGCTCTGGTCAAATTGAATCTAAACATCTCACGATTCAAAAACTAAATATTCGGGTATTCCATAACCCTGCGGTCACGCACTGCGTACCGCTCCCAGTCCACCCCGCAAGGACGCCGCTGCGCCAGCAGGGCGCGTCGCAGCCGCAGGCAGCTCTTAAGGAAGCTACCACCCCCGCCCTCCTCCTTCAAGCAGGCTTGGGACCGAAGCCTTCAGCCTACGGACTGGCGAAGCCAGATCCGTGGCCCCTGCTTGGGTTAAGACACACCACCTTTAGGACTGACTCACACAACCAGCAAACCACTGTGCGCCGCCGCATGGCGCAGCCAGGCAGCATCTTGCGCCATTGTCATGGCCGCATCCAGCGCCCGGGAGGTACGGTCGCCGCCTTGAATCATGAAGCCGATGGAAGTACGCACGTCTGGGCCAACCAGCGGCAGCGCCTCTAGCTCGCGGTAGCCACGCACCGCGCCCATCAAAGCGCCGGGCAGCACGCTACACACATCACCGACCACCACACTCAAGGCCAGCGTCAGGATCGAATTGGTCTCAATCACCGGCTTAACATGCGCACCGGCTTGTTCAAACGCTGCATCCACAATGCTGCGGTTATACATCTCCCGCGTTAGCAGGCACAGCGGCAACTGAGCGGCTTCGGCCCAAGTGAGTTTGGGGCCAATTTGCAAGTGATCAGCGTGGCTGACTCTTGCCTTGCGTACCAAAAAATAATGCTCGGTGTACTGCGGCACATGCCGCAGGCCAGGGCTGTAGCGGGCCAGCCGGTCGGTGTAGCCCAGGCCCATGTCCAGTGTCAGTGCTTGCAATCCGTTTTCAAGCTCGGCCGAGCTCATCGACAGCACAATAGGCGAGATGCCTGAGTGGCGCGCTTGCAACATGGCAGAAAAGCGCGCCGCAATCGGTATGGCAGTGGGCACAGCGCCAATACGCAGCGTGCCCTGCGGTCTGCCTTGGGCGCTGCTCAAGTCTTGCTGCAGCAGCTCTCGCTCATGCAGCATGCGCTGCGCGCTGGCCAGCACGCGCTCACCCTCGGCGGTAAAGCCGCCAAAGCTACGCCCACGTTTGACGATGGCAACACCAAACTCTCCTTCAAGCGCCTTCAACGCATTTGACAATGCGGGCTGGGTGATGTGGCAAGCCATAGCAGCACGGCCAAAATGCTTGTGCTCTTCAAGCGCAGCCAGATAACGCAGCGATGCCAGTAAGTTCATGAGCCGGTTTCAAGTATTTTTTGAAATCGTGATCGTCGGAAATTTAGCCGAGAAGTCTTTCGCCTTGGCCGCCACGCTGGCGGCTAATCTGCGTGCAATGGCTTTGTACAGCACCGCCACGCCGCCGTCTGGGTCAGCCATCACCGTGGGCTTGCCGCCGTCGGCTTGCAAGCGGATTTGCATGTCCAGCGGCAACGCGCCCAAGTAGTCCATGTTGTACTCAACCGCCATTTTTCGGCCGCCGTCCTGGCCAAAAATATGTTCGACGTGACCGCATTGGCTGCAAATGTGCACCGCCATGTTTTCAACAATGCCCAAAATCGGCACACCGACTTTCTCAAACATTTTGATGCCCTTGCGCGCGTCCAGCAGCGCAATGTCTTGCGGCGTGGTGACGATGACCGCGCCCGTCAACGGCACGCGCTGGCTTAGCGTCAATTGAATGTCACCCGTGCCCGGCGGCATGTCGATGATCAGGTAGTCAAGGTCTTTCCAGTTGGTTTGCCTGAGCAATTGGTCGAGCGCTTGGGTAGCCATCGGCCCGCGCCAGATCATGGCCTGGTCAGGCTCGACCAAAAAGCCAATCGACATGACTTGAATTCCGTGGTTCTCAAGCGGCTCCATGTTTTTGCCGTCCAGGCTTTCGGGCTTGCCCGTCACGCCCATCATCATGGGGATGCTAGGGCCATAAATGTCGGCATCTAGCAAGCCAACAGTTGCGCCTTCAGCGTGCAAAGCCAGCGCCAAATTAACGGCGGTGGTGCTTTTGCCCACGCCGCCTTTGCCTGATGCCACGGCAATGATGTTTTTAACGTTGGGCAGTAGTTGCACGCCGCGCTGCACCGCGTGGGACGCGACCTTGGTGTTGACGGTGATGATCGCGTCAGTCACGCCGTCAACCCCGCGAGCAGCAGTTGTCAACTGTTGCCTGAAAGCGCCGTGTTCACTTTTGCAGGGGTATGTCAGTTCCAGGTCAAAGCTGATGACGCCGCCGCTAACTTGCAGGTTTTTTATCACTTTACTAGCGACGAAATCTTTGCCGGTGTTGGGGTCGATGACGGTACTGAGCGCTAGGAGGACTTGGTCTTGGGTAGGCATGAGAAGCTTTGGTGTGATTTTTCTGTGAACCTCCCAGTGTAGCCAAGGGACTTAAAATCATTGATCCTTTCTTGAAAACGTACCACTGATGCTGCGCCAATTGTTTGTCACCACTGCCCTGCCGTATGCCAACGGCAAATTCCATGTTGGCCACATCATGGAATACATTCAGGCCGATATTTGGGTGCGCTTTCAACGCATGCAGGGCCATCATGTCAACTTTGTCGGTGCTGACGACGCGCACGGTGCGCCCATCATGATTGCGGCTGAAAAAGCCGGCGTGACACCGCAGCAATTTGTGGCTGATATTGCAGCGGGGCGCAAGGAATATCTGGATGGTTTTCACATCAGTTTTGACAACTGGAGCTCAACCGACTCGCCTGAAAACCACGAGCTGGCACGGCAGATTTACCGCGACCTCAAGAGCAACGATTTGATTGATGTCAAAACCATTGAGCAGTTCTTTGACCCGGAAAAGAACATGTTCTTGCCGGACCGTTACATCAAAGGCACATGCCCCAAATGCGGCACAAAAGACCAGTACGGCGACAACTGCGAAAACTGCGGCGCGGTGTATGCGCCCACGGATTTGATCAACCCGTATTCAGCTTTGTCGGGTGCTACGCCAGTACTCAAAAGCTCGGAGCATTTTTTCTTCAAGTTGTCGGACCCGCGTTGTGTGGAGTTTCTGGAAAAGTGGACACAAGGCAACGACGAAAGCGGTAAGCCTCGCCTTCAGCCAGAGGTGGCGAACAAGGTTAGAGAGTGGTTCAGCGTTCGTACCAACCCTGACGGAAGCAAAAGCGAAGGCCTGGGTGACTGGGACATCAGCCGTGATGCGCCTTACTTCGGCATAGAGA
>JAYWFR010000116.1:0-2025 GCA_043778695.1 Polaromonas sp.
ACAAAGCATTCAGCATAAAAATTAAACCCGGCAGTAAAAGTTGATTAATGCGTTTTATGAATCAATAGCGTAGCTCGTTTTCATTGGACTGCCAAGCAGCAAAGCGCGATTATTCAGGCGTGACAAGTTTTTAGTGTTTTAAAGGAGCACATCATGAATCTCTACTTTCCAGCCCAGCTACCGGCCAACGACGCTGCCCACCAAAGCGGCAATTGGCTGTTACAAACCGGCCGCGCCATTTCGTTGATGCCAGCGGCGGGCGGGCAATTGACGGTGGCGAGCGGCCAGTTGTGGGCCACGCTGGGTGAGGGCGGCCCCGCGCTGCGCCGCAACGCCCGGCTGGCGCGCTGCGCCACGCTGCAAGACCACTTTTTAAACGCGGGCGACACGCGGCTGGTGATTGAAAGCATGGGGCGCGCGCAGACCGCACCCGCCGCGTTTGCATGGGGCTTGTTGCCACAACTTGCCCTGCAAACAGCCCGCCCGCGACGGGCAGGCGTGGTGCAGGCCGCAGGCGAAGTTGTGCAGGCACTGGGGCAAGTGGCGCAGGCCCTGCGCCGCCTGATGCACGCGGTGCTGGCCGGGCCGGGGCGCGGCCAGCCAGCTAAGCCGTGTTTGTAAGTGGTGAGCGGGCGTTCAGGCTGCAATCGCGACTGCTTGGCCGCTCTGAGCGCTATTAAATTATGAGCTGCTTGCGCGTGTATTTATTGACTAAAATGGCATTTCTAGGCAGATCGAAAGCACAAAATCGCGGTTTTTGAGGCTCTTGACGTCGCAGTAAAGCGGGGCGCGATTAGCTTTCGAGGAACATTTACGCCTGCGTAATTGGTTTCGCTTGGGTAAACTAAATGCTGGCAACCCAAACTACAACGCCAACTATTTATCCAGGAAATTCGCCATGTCTACCGCGCCCAAAGCCTTCGCCTCCCAAGCCGACCTGGAAGACAAAAAAATCACCTTCGAGCAACTGAGCGCGCATTGCTGGGCCTACACCGCTGAGGGCGACCCGAATTCTGGCGTCATCATCGGCGACAAGTTCATCATGGTCAGTGACGCCACGGCCACGCCCGACATGGCGCTAGATTTGATTGCGCGCATTCGCAAGGTGTCAAGCTTGCCCATCAAATACGTGCTGCTGACTCACTACCACGCAGTTCGCGTGCTGGGGGCCAGCGCATACATTGCACATGGCGCTACTGAAATTATAGCTAGCCAGGGCACGTATGAACTGATCATTGAACGTGGCGCCCAAGACATGCAAAGCGAGATGGAGCGCTTTCCGCGCTTGTTCCGTAACTCTGAAAGCGTACCCGGCCTGACCTGGCCAACGCTGGTGATTGGTGGTGGCAAGTTAACGGTTGACCTGGGCGGCGTGAAGGCGCAAATCTGGCATCCTGGCCCCGGCCACACACGCGGCGACACGATTGCATGGGTGGAAGAAGAAAAGGTATTGTTCTCAGGCGACCTGGTCGAATACGAAGCCGGTGTGTACACCGGGGATGCGCAGCTCGAGGAGTGGCCCGCCACGCTTGAGGCCCTGCGGGACTTGAGAGCCGAGGCGATTGTGCCGGGTCGTGGCGAGGCGATGAAAGGCGCAGCCAATGTCAACAAAGCTCTCGACTACACCAAGCGCTGGGTTGAAACGCTGTATCAAGCAGGCAAAGAAGCCGCCAGCGAAGGCATGGACTTGAAAGCTGCGATGGCGCACACCCGCAAGTCAATGGACCCGATTTTCGGCCACGTGTTTATTTATGAGCACTGCTTGCCGTTTGACGTGAGCCGAGCATTTGACGAAGCCAGTGGCATTAAAAACCCGCGCATCTGGACGGCTGCGCGCGACAAAGAAATGTGGAACGCACTTCAGGCTTGAAGTGCGCTCGGATTTTCACTTCAGGCCTGAAGTGCGAGTGTGGTCAGCGTTGCAGAGCTAGGGATCATGTTCAAAACTCCCCTCAAATCGTCCTGCCTACGGCACGCAACTTGCACGCACTGACGGCATGAAACAAAAAGACCTCGGGCTCGAAC
>JAYWFR010000117.1:0-11784 GCA_043778695.1 Polaromonas sp.
TGGTGGAGCTGGGGGGATTTGAACCCCCGTCCGCAAGCCATCTTCGAGCAGATCTACATGTTTAGTGGTCTGATTTGAGTCTCGCCACCTGTGTCGCGCAGCCACACGCTACACAGGACGCCAGCACCCTATTGTCTTGCCCTTAGCTAAGGTACCCAGCTAGGGGCCAGCCGATAAAATTATCTTTACAGCCTGGAACCTTTAACTTGCGCTAAAAACCCCTTGCCCAGCCCATCGGCCTGCTGTTGTAAAGCTCACAGGCAATTAAGCTGCGAGTGCGAAACGTTCGTCGTTTGCAGTTAGTTTTTTTGAATCAGTTTTACGAGCACATTCAGCTCGACATGCACCACGCCGCGTCCGAACCCACGTCGAAACCAATGCAGCCCCCAGACGCTATTGTACGACGCGAAGGGTTAGCTGGCTTACGTTTGAGATTAACGTGGACAACTTGTGTGAAAACAACCTGTCATTTAGATACCAGGCCGTGAAAGTTTGCAAAATCCGCTCGTTCCCGCATCACATCTTCGATGGCAATACAGCTTTGCCTAGCATTAGCGTCACTTAAAGCGATTGGGCGTGCGAGCAAGCGCTGTTGGTACGCGTTACTTTGGTAGGGGTCACTGACAATGTAGCCTGCCTCATCAGCACAAGCTACGCCGCTGCAAAGCTGCCAATTGGCTGCATATATGGCTCGGCCATCGCGAGTCAAGCCTGGAAAAGCGCTGGCAATTATCTTTTGCCGATACAACTGATTCGGATTGGCTGGACGTTCTTCTACAGGTGCAAGGCTCAAAGGCGTCGCTAGCTGCGAGGCGTACCACCAAGCTTGGCCGCGGTATTCGTAGACCAAATCTGCATGCGGCGTTGGGTTTGTGCCAGCCAGGCTTTTAGGCAAAAAGCCAAAAGTAACTTTGCCGGATGGCGAAGTAAATTGCTGTTCTGACATGCACTGCTTGCCGTCAGAACCGAATCCGAAAATTCGCATGGTCGAAACGTTGTTAACGGGTCGTTGAGGCAAGGCCGAATAATGCTGGCCGTCCACCGAAATCATAGGGAGCGAATACAGGCTTCCGTCCACGCCAATACGGCCAAGGCACAAATTGACCTTGCCCGAGTCACTCAGCAAGCGATTTTGCACAGGCTCGACGGTGATGGTTCGGGCTGTGAGCATGCCCTCGCCAGCCGCGTCACTGTCGCTGCCTGCATTGGGCCAGCTTAAAGATCGAATTTGGATGGGCTTGTGAGATCGTGTCGGGTAGGTAGTGGCAACCTCCGATGCCGCCGCATAAAAACCCGACATACCAGCTTGAAAATAAGGCTTGGCTTTCCTTTGACGCCTCAGCAATTCGCTAAAAACGTAGTGCTGCCCGTTGGTGTCGACGATGTAACGCCAACTTCCTTGAACGGGGAAAGCCTCGTTCGACAGCGGTGTCTGCGTAATGGCAACAACTGTTGCGGCAAATTGATTTTCTAGCGGTGTTGGCGCGGGAAGCTCAATCAAGCTGACCGTGCTCAGGTCTTTGCCAGAGTATGAGCGCAATACGAAACGCCCGTCAGGGCTGATGCGCTCGTAGGCCCCTAAAGCAACAGCTTGGTCAGTGCCTCGTCCGGCAAGTGCGGGCCGCAATGATACAAATTGATTTGCAGGAATACAGCTTTTGTCAGGCGGGGTCAGCACAGCTGCGGTTGGAGCAACTGCCCGAACCAAATCTGCTGACTCAGAAATCGATTCTTGTTGCCTTAAAGAATTCAAAGACTGGTCTGATGCTGTTTTGGAATTGAGTTCGGCACTAAAGGCGCCTGCCCAAGCGCTTGAGTTCATCGCGCCAGTCCATTTTTCAGCCTTTAACTGACCGAAGCGCACCAAGAAAGCGCTGGGAAAATGCTGATACGCGTCAAGCCTAGTCAAGCGACCATCACACAAAGATCTGGTGGTTTTTAAGCTGCCGCCGGCACCTGTTTTGGTCACACCGGCTGCCTGCAACGCCGATCGCCACTCAGCATCTGGAACTCGCCCGTCGACAATGGGCACGAAACCCAAACCCGCAACACCCGCCTGCCTGGCTACCTCGTCGGCATGAAGCACCGACAACGCCATTCGAGGAGACCAGACGTAAATGACGGCGTTGATCTGCGTTTTTTCTAGCGCTGAGAGATCTGCGTCCGTCCAACAATTATCTGCGAAAACGTTTTGCAAATGCCCAACAATTAGCAGAAAGAAAAGGCTGCGCAACGCCTTGCGCATGCAACTATCGATAAGACTTTTCACAAAATGCCAAAAGTTCAATCGGTGTGTTTAAGCACACGTCGGCTTGCCATGTCGCAAGAGCGTGTTCACCCAAATAACCCCAAGTTGCAGCATAACTGGGCATTCCCGCAGCTTTGGCTGCGTCGATGTCGCGCTTGTCATCGCCCACATAAACGCAGTCACTTGGAGACAAGCCTAGCTGCCGGGCTGCTTCAAACAGTGGCTCTGGGTGTGGCTTGGCGAAGGCCGTCGTGTCGCCGCTGATCACTGTCTGGGCGGTAGCAAACACCGGTATCGACGCCACGATGGGCACAGTGAAACGCTTGGACTTGTTGGTCACAATGCCCCATTTCAAACCGCGTTGCGTCAAGCCATCCACCATGTCGATCACACCAGAAAACAAATCACAGTGAGACAACATACAAGCTTGGTACGTCGTAAAAAACTCTTCCTTTAAATCCTCAAACTCAGGACTGAGCGGCGTTTTACCGAGAGCAACTGCTATCATTCCGCGAGCGCCTGCACCTGCCATAGGTCGGTAACTATCCAGAGGCAACGACGGCAGGCCGCGCTTGGTTCGCATCACGTCAGCTGCAAAACCTAGCCCAGGTGCGCTGTCAATGAGCGTTCCGTCCAAGTCAAATAAAACTGCTTTCACACCACATCTCGCTTGTACATATCTAAAACTTACAAACCACAACTCAGCTAAGCTTGCCTGTAGCAAACATGTAATTCACGCTGGTGTTGTCGTCTAACCAATAGTTTTTAGTCAGTGGGTTGTATTGCAGCCCTTTGGTGCGGGCCAAGGTTAAGTCGCTGCTACGGCAGTAGCCCGCAAGCTCACTGGGCTTGATAAATTTGGCGTAGTCATGCGTTCCGCGTGGCAGCAAATTTAGAACGTACTCAGCACCGACGACCGCGAATAAATACGCTTTTACATTGCGATTGATAGTGGAAAAAAACACATATCCGCCTGGCTTGACGAGCGTTGCGCAGGCCTGTACGACCAATGACGGATCCGGCACGTGTTCTAACATTTCCATGCAGGTGACAACATCAAAGGTGCCGGGAGCTTCAAGAGCCAAGGCTTCCGCACTGACTTCACGATATTCAACCCCTTCTGTTTGCGCTTCAAGTGCATGGAGCTGAGCTACGCGCAGCGCCTTCGTAGACAGATCAATCCCCAAGACATCAGCGCCCAACCTAGCCATGGCGTCAGCCAGAATGCCGCCCCCACAACCAACGTCTAACACGCGTTTTCCTTTTAAGTCTGCAATATCGGCTATCCAGGCCAGCCGCAAAGGATTGATTTGGTGAAGGGGACGAAACTCGCTTTCTTTGTCCCACCAGCGATGGGCAAGGTCAGAGAATTTGGCAAGCTCTACAGGGTCAAAATTGGTATTGGTTTGCATCGTCAGATTATCGTTGGGGCATAAAAAAACCGCGCCGAGGCGCGGTTTTCTTTACCAAACAATAGGGATTACTTATTAGCGCGGGTACCGACTACTTCGATCTCTACACGGCGGTTTTTAGCACGGCCTTCGGCTGTCTTGTTATCAGCAACTGGCTGCTTCTCGCCTTTGCCTTCGGTGTAAACGCGATTTTTCTCAATGCCTTTAGACACCAAATAGGCCTTGACGGCCTCAGAACGCCTGACAGACAGTTTTTGGTTGTAAGCGTCGCCGCCGACAGAATCAGTGTGGCCGACCGCGATGATTACTTCGAGACTGATATCTTTAATCTTACCAACCAGGTCATCTAATTTTGCTTTGCCTTCTGGCTTTACGACTGATTTATTGAAGTCAAAAAACGCATCAGCAGCAAATGTGACCTTGGTTGCGACTGTGGGGGCAGCAGCCGCTGGCGCTGGAGCCGGAACAACAGCTGCCGGTGCAGCAGCTGGGGCAGCAGCGCGTGGGGCGGCTGGCGCAGCCGGAGCAATGGCTCCATCGCAGCCTGGTGCAGCGGTAGCTGGTGTCCAGAAAGCATCACGCCAGCACAGGGTGCCATCGCCGTTTTTCCACTGTAAATTGCCATGGCCACTGCGCCAGTTGTCGCTTGCAGTCGTGGAGCCAGCAGCTATTGCTGAGCCCGCCACTGCAACTGATGCGAGCAGCATTGCTATTTTATTTAGTCTGTTCATTTCTGTCCTCAGAAGAAAGTTGCAGCAAGGCTGCGGAAAAATTTCACGGTTACACGATGATTCGTATCCCGTAAGCTTTATTGTGCCACATCGTTTGCTTCTTAAAAGTTCCCTGCTGTAGGAAAGAGCCGTGACAGCATAAAAAACAATATCCGTTGTGTCTGAGATACAACAAGGACATTTACAATCAATGACGGCCTTGGTTTGTAAAAAAATAGCCTCGGTTAGCCCATTTTTGCCGCAAAAGTTATAAAAAAGAATCGACATGACCCAGTTTGCTAAAGAAACATTGCCTATCAGTTTAGAAGAGGAAATGCGGCGCAGTTACCTAGACTACGCCATGAGCGTGATTGTGGGTCGCGCCTTGCCAGATGCAAGGGACGGATTAAAACCAGTTCATCGGCGGGTGCTCTTCGCCATGCATGAGCTTAGCAACGACTGGAACAAGCCGTACAAAAAATCAGCTCGAATTGTGGGCGATGTGATTGGTAAATACCACCCACATGGAGACCAATCGGTGTACGACACGATTGTGCGAATGGCACAGGACTTTTCCATGCGCCACTTGTTGGTTGATGGCCAAGGCAACTTCGGCTCTGTAGATGGTGACAACGCCGCCGCAATGCGATACACCGAAATCCGCTTGGCCAAAATCGCCCACGAATTGCTGGCAGACCTGGACAAAGAAACCGTAGACTTTGGACCTAACTATGACGGCAGCGAGCAAGAGCCGCTGGTCATGCCGACGCGGCTGCCCAATTTGCTGGTCAATGGTTCAGGCGGCATTGCAGTCGGTATGGCAACCAATATCCCACCGCACAATTTAAATGAAGTGGTCGACGCTTGCCTGCATTTATTGCACAACCCACAGGCCACGATTGATGAATTGATGGACATCATCCCTGCACCGGACTTCCCAACAGCTGGCATTATTTACGGCATCAATGGCGTGAAAGACGGATACCGCACCGGGCGCGGCAAGGTGGTGATGCGCGCCAAGTGCCACTTTGAAGACATCGACAAAGGACAACGCCAATCCATCATCGTTGACGAATTGCCGTACCAAGTTAATAAAAAAACGCTGCAAGAGCGCATGGCCGAGCTGGTGCATGAAAAGAAAATTGAAGGTATCAGCCACATTCAGGACGAAAGCGATAAGTCAGGCATGCGCTTGGTGATCGAGCTCAAGCGCGGTGAAGTTCCGGAGGTGGTGCTAAACAACTTGTACAAACAAACGCAGTTGCAAGACACCTTCGGCATCAACATGGTGGCGCTGATCAATGGCCAGCCCAAGCTTTGTAATTTGAAGGATTTAATTGCGGTATTTTTATCGCATCGCCGTGAAGTGGTGACACGCCGCACAGTGTTCACGTTGCGCAAGGCGCGTGAACGTGGCCATGTGCTTGAAGGTCTGGCTGTAGCGCTGGCCAATATTGATGACTTCATCGCCATCATCCGCAATGCGCCTACGCCTCCTGTGGCGAAAGCAGAGTTGATGGTTAGGCCTTGGGACAGCAAACTGGTACGCGACATGCTGACCCGCGCGCGGGCTGATGGCGGCATTGTGAATGCTGATGACTACCGGCCCGATGGCTTGGAAAAGCTTTATGGCATGGGCCATGACGGCTTGTATCGCCTGTCAGAAACACAAGCGCAAGAAATTTTGCAAATGCGCCTGCAACGCCTGACGGGGCTTGAGCAAGACAAAATTGTTGCCGAATATAAAGAAGTCATGGCGGAGATTGATGACCTGCTGGATATTTTGTCCAAACCTGACCGCGTGTCCGTCATCATCAGCGAAGAGCTCACCGCCATCCGCCAAGAGTTCGGCCAAACCAAATTGGGCGCACGCCGCAGCCAGATTGAACATTCTTCATTTGATTTGAGTACCGAAGACCTGATCACGCCCACCGATATGGTGGTAACTTTGTCGCACACCGGCTACATCAAGAGCCAGCCCTTGTCTGAATACCGCTCACAAAAACGCGGAGGGCGGGGTAAACAGGCTACCGCGACCAAAGAAGACGACTGGGTTGACCAGCTTTTCATTGCCAATACGCACGATTACATTTTGTGTTTTTCAAACCGTGGGCGACTGTATTGGCTCAAAGTATGGGAAGTTCCCGCTGGCTCACGCGGCTCTCGCGGCAGGCCGATTGTCAACATGTTCCCGCTGCAGGAAGGCGAAAAAATCAACGTCGTGCTGGCGCTGACGGGCGACAAGCGCGTCTTCCCCGCTGACCAGTATGTGTTCATGGCCACGTCGATGGGTACCGTCAAAAAGACCGCGCTCGATGAATTCAACAACCCGCGCAAAGGCGGCATCATCGCGGTCAATCTTGACGATGGCGACTTTTTGATCGGCGCTGCGCTGACCGATGGCAAACACGATGTGATGCTGTTCAGCGACGGCGGCAAAGCCGTGCGCTTTGATGAAGATGACGTTCGCCCACTGGGCCGCAACGCACGCGGCGTGCGCGGCATGGCGCTTGATTTAGGCCAAAGCGTGATTGCCATGCTGGTGGCTGAAGATGAGCAGCAAAGCGTGCTGACTGCGACCCAAAACGGCTACGGCAAACGCACCTCTATTACCGAATACACCCGCCACGGGCGCGGCACCAAAGGCATGATTGCCATTCAGCAAAGCGAGCGCAATGGCAAAGTCGTTGCCGCGACTTTGGTGCATGCAGATGACGAAATCATGCTGATCACCGACAAGGGCGTTTTGGTACGTACCCGTGTCAGTGAGATTCGGGAAATGGGTCGAGCTACACAAGGCGTCACGTTGATCGGCTTGGACGAAGGGTCCGAGCTGAGCGGCCTGCAAAGAATTGTTGAAAACGACGCAGCGCTGGACGATACAGCCGGAGATTCACCAGCAACGCCGCCGTCTGCTGACACGCCACCTTCAAGCCCGGAAAGTGACGAATGAAGCCCTGCTTTGGAGTCTTAAATTTTGGTCAGTCCACTTTAAGTGTCACAGCTTTGTCGACGTTCCAGCTTTTTAATTATTGCGAAAAATGAGTCCTGATCTCCCCGAACTGCGGATTCAGATTGACAACATCGACCAGCAATTACTAACTCTTCTGAATCAACGCGCTCAGGTGGCGCAAGCAGTAGGCGAGGTAAAAAAGCGCGACGGCACTCCTTTTTTCAGGCCTGACCGGGTCGCTCAAGTGATCGAGAAAATCCAGCAAGCAAGCGTAGGACCGCTTCAAGGCGAGCATTTGGCCGCCATTTGGCGTGAAATCATGTCAGCATGTTTGGCTTTAGAAGCTCCGGTTCGAGTTGCCTATTTAGGGCCGTCAGGTACTTTCAGTGAACAAGCAGCGTTAGCGTTTTTTGGCCAAAGCATTGAGCACGTTGCCTGTGCAAGCATTGACGAAGTTTTCCGTATTACGGCGTCTGGCGGCGCTAGCTACGGTGTGGTGCCGATCGAAAATTCGACAGAAGGCGTGGTGTCACGCTCTCTTGACTTGTTGCTCAACACGCCGCTTCATATCGTGGGCGAAAACAGTTTGATGGTGCGGCACAACTTGCTGCGCTTGACAGACAGTATGGTCGGCATCGAAGCTGTGTATGCCCACCCACAGGCCTTGGCTCAATGCCAAGATTGGCTGACCGCGCATTTACCGAGCGCCGAGCGTCATGCAGCGTCCAGCAATGCTGAGGGTGCGCGCTTAGCATCTACTAACCCGGCTTGGGCAGGCATTGCTAGTGAACGCGCAGGAACGCAACTTAATTTGTACATGCCAGCACGGGGTATTCAAGACGACGCGTCAAACCGCACGCGGTTCGCCGTGGTTTGCTTACCCGAAACCTTGCCTGCGCCTCAGGCCTCTGGCAATGACTGTGTCAGCTTGGTGGTGTCCGTGGCCAACCGCCCCGGCGCGGTGCACGACCTGCTGTTACCGCTCAAACACCATGGCGTGTCTATGACGCGTTTTGAGTCCCGCCCTGCACGCTCAGGCCAATGGGAATACTACTTTTACATAGACCTTCAAGGCCATCCGTCTCAAGTCAATGTCCAGGCAGCGCTGTCAGAATTGCGGCAACTCTGTGCTTTTTATAAAGTGCTTGGCGCTTATCCCATCAACGACTGATGCTGAGCGTCGCTTCAGGATCAAGAACCCATTTGCAGCGTATGAAAAACAGCAAGGCAGGAAAGCGTTATGTTTGAACAACTGGGGCTGATTGGCTGTGGCCTGATGGGCGGCTCGTTTGCGCTTGCCTTAAAAAAAGCGCGACTTGTAAAGCGCGTGGTTGGCTACAGCAAATCACCATCAACTACCGAGCGTGCCAGGCAAATGGGCGTTATCGATGTCGAAGCCCCCTCTGCACTGCTAGCGGTTTCTGGCGCGGACATTGTGCTGCTGGCAGTTCCAGTGTCGGCGACTGAAGCCACTTTCAAAGCCATTCGCCACTTGGTCACACCCAACACACTGATCATGGACGTAGGCTCTACCAAACGCGACGTGGTGGATGCGGCGAGACGCGTTTTGCGAGACCAGGTGGGTTGCTTCGTGCCGGCTCATCCCATTGCCGGCAAAGAGTTGTCGGGCGTTGAGCATGCTGACGCTGATCTGTACGCTGGCAGGCAAGTCATCTTGACGCCGATCGAGCGAACCTACACAGTGCAGTTGAACAAGGCAACCAGCCTTTGGACGGCACTGGGCTGCAGCGTGACCCAAATGTCACCCCAAGCGCACGACGCGGCTTATGCGGCGGTCAGCCACTTGCCTCACTTGATAGCTTTTGCGCTGATGAACAGTATTTCTGGCCAAACGCAAGGTGCCGACTATTTGGCGTTGGCTGGCCCTGGTTTTCGGGACTTCACGCGGATTGCTGCCAGTGACCCAAAAATGTGGCGCGATATTTTGATCGCCAACCGTGAAGAGCTCATCGCGCAATCAAGAATCTTCCAGTCAACGCTTCAGTCGCTTGAGCGACTGATTGCGACGGGTGATGGTGACCCGCTAGAGCGCCTGATTGAACAAGCCAGCGAGACCCGAACCCATTGGAAAATTGGCACGAACAAGTCGCACAAATAAGGTCAGCAGATAGGTAGCCAGCATGTTCGATATTGCGTATTTAGACATCCCTGCCCTGATATCGGTCAGCGGCACCATTTGCTTGCCAGGCTCAAAAAGTATTTCTAACCGGGTTCTGTTGCTTGCGGCCTTGAGCAAAGGTACGACCGCGGTGCATGACTTGCTGGCGTCTGACGACACCGACGTCATGTTGACCGCGCTCAAACAACTCGGTTGCAAGATCGAGCATCGCGCCGATACCGTCATGATTGAAGGTCTAGGCGGTCGCCTCGCAAAGGACAATATTCACCTTTTTATGGGAAACGCGGGTACAGCCATGCGGCCATTGACAGCTGCGTTGGCCATGCTGGGCGGTGCGTTTGAATTGTCAGGCGTGGCCCGCATGCACGAGCGGCCAATTGGCGACCTGGTCGACGCGCTGCGCCAGTTGGGCTGCGGCATTGACTACTTGGGAAACGACGGCTTTCCGCCTTTGAGGCTGCATGCACGAGCTGTGGGGCAATTGGCGCTGAACAAAGCCATTCGCGTGCGTGGCGATGTGTCTAGCCAATTTTTGACTGCCTTGCTGATGGCGCTGCCGTTGGTAGCCACTCAGGACATTCATATTGAAGTAACGGGTGAGTTGATCTCTACGCCCTACATTGAAATCACGCTCAATTTGCTGGCCCGCTTTGGCATTCATATTCAGCGCGAAGGTTGGCAACGTTTTACGATTCCAGCGGGCAGCCAGTACCAGTCTCCCGGGGAGATTTACGTTGAAGGCGACGCGTCATCTGCTAGCTATTTTATAGCTGCTGGCGCAATATTTACATGGGCTACAGGCCAAAAGTATCTTGAAATTCAGGGTGTAGGGACGGACTCTATTCAGGGCGATATCCGTTTTGTCGAAGCCGCCCGTCTGATGGGCGCGCAAATAGAAAGCACGCCAAACTCGCTGCGTATTTCACCTTGCAAGCCCGAAAACGCGTCAAATCTGTGGCCGCTTAAAGCCATTGACCTTGACTGCAACCACATTCCGGACGCAGCCATGACGCTGGCCGTGATGGCGCTGTACGCAGAAGGCACCACAGTGCTGCGCAATATCGCGAGCTGGCGCGTCAAAGAAACCGACCGAATTGCCGCGATGGCTTGCGAGCTACGCAAACTGGGCGCTACGGTTGAAGAGGGTCACGACTATCTCAAAATCACCCCACCCGCCGACCCGACAGCGTGGACAACCGAACCCATTCACACCTACGACGATCACCGCATAGCCATGTGTTTTTCGCTGGCCGCTTTTAACCCGGCTAGACTGCCCATCCGCATCCTTGATCCCAAATGCGTGGCAAAAACATTTCCTGATTATTTTGAAACGCTGTTTTCGGTCGCGCAAACAGACACAGTTAATGTCCCGGTGATTTGCGTTGACGGCCCCACCGCGTCGGGCAAAGGCACCTTGGCATCAACAGTGGCGCATCGCTTGGGCTACCACTACCTCGACTCAGGAGCCTTGTACCGGCTTGCAGCCTTTGCGGCAACCGCTCAAGGCATTGACCTTGATGACGGGCCTGGGGTTGCTAGCATTGCGCGCCATCTACCCGTCAAGTTTGTAGGTGAAAACGTTTTGCTTGACGGCGAAGACGTGTCCAGCGCCATTCGCACCGAAGAAGCGGGCACGGCAGCGTCTAAAGTGTCCGTGCACCCTGAAGTTCGCGCCGCTTTGCTGGCACTGCAGCACAGTTTTCGTACCCTGCCCGGCTTGGTCGCTGACGGGCGCGACATGGGCACGGTGATTTTCCCGGACGCCGAGCTCAAAATTTACCTGACTGCCAGCAGCGCGCATAGGGCCGAGCGGCGTCATAAGCAGTTGATTTCAAAGGGAAATCCAGCTACACTACAAGCTGTATTGCAGGCCTTAGAGGCACGCGACAAACGTGATTCATCACGCCAAACAGCGCCTTTAAAACCTGCTGAAAACGCCAAGCCACTAGACAATTCTGACTTGTCGATTGAAAAGTCGGTGATTCAGGTACTTGACTGGTGGCAAAGCACCCGGCCCTTTTGATTATTGACATGCCCGTTGCGTGATTGCAAAAAGCATCAGTCAAGAGGATCTTTAACTTAACCGTTGCCAACCTGGCAGCAACAACATTCCCCAAGCAGATTTAAAAACCTTTCAGCAATTGTGCTGACTGAACCCTGTGTTGTGGACAAGGAAACTAAATGTCTGAATCTATGTCTGAATCGTTCGCCGACCTATTTAATGAATCGCTCAAGCGCTCTGAAATGCGCACCGGTGAAGTCATCACCGCTGAAGTCGTTCGCATCGACCACAACCACGTCGTTGTCAACGCCGGACTGAA
>JAYWFR010000118.1:0-2011 GCA_043778695.1 Polaromonas sp.
AAAGCCAATGAAATCAAGCGCGCCGTGCAGTCTGGCCAAACCCAGTCGGGCGAGTTCATTTTGTCGCTCTATGCCAACGAAGCGCCAGTGTTTGGGGTCGACTCGATCCCATTTTTAGCCACCAGTTATTCAGACTCCAAGCGGCTTGACACCGCATCACGCGAGTTACTGACCAAAACGTTGGCTGCCCAAGGCATCAAACTGTTGTACACCGTGCCATGGCCACCGCAAAGCCTGTATTCAGTCAAGCCTATCGCCAAGTTGGCTGATTTAAAACGCACCAAAATGCGCGCCTACAACCCTGCCACGTCCTTCATCGCCACCGCAGTCGGTGCGCAGCCGGTGACGATTCAGTTGGCCGAACTGCCAGCCGCATTGGCTACAGGCGGCGCAGACAACTTTTTGACATCGACAAGCAGCGGCATTGACAGCAAGCTCTATGAAAGCGTCAAGTTTTTCTATGACGTGAATGCCTGGCTGCCGCGCAATGCCGTAGTGGTGAATCAAAAAGCGTTTGACGCGCTTGACAAAGCTGGCCAGGACGCTGTGCTGCAACAAGCGTCAGCGGCTGAAGCACGGGGCTGGCAAATTAGCGAGAAAAACAATGCGGACAATCTGAAAGAGTTGGCCGCCAAAGGCATGAAAATTGATACAGTCGTTGGTGAGTCTCTGAAAAAAGAGCTCAAACCGATTGGCGACACCATGACGGCTGACTGGCTGAAAGTGGCAGGCGCCGACGGTAAAGCAATCATCGACACGTACAACAAGAAGCAGTGAGCGACCAGCCCGTCTGCCCCCACCCCAGACCTCCCCCGAAAGGGGAGGGAGTAGGACACCTATCACTGCATCCTTAGAACAATTTAAGTAAAAAATGACACAGACTTCCACTTCCCCTTTGTCCGCTCTGAGAGCAGGGCTAGACGCGGTTTACCTGGCTGCCGCCGTGCTGGGGGCTGTGTGTGTGGCTTTGATTGCGGCGCTGATGGTGTTTCAGTCTGTAGGGCGCGAATTTGGCATCAATACCGGGGCCACCAACGATATCGTGTCATGGCTATGCGCAGCAGCGGCTTTTTTGACCATGGCGCATGCCTTCAAGCATGGTGACTTTGTGCGGGTGACGCTGGTGCTTGAAAAAGTTAGCGCTAAAACGCGGCGCACGATGGAGCTTGTTAGTTTGTTCATCGCGCTGGTGGCAGTGACCTATCTGGCCTGGTGGGCTTGCCGTTTTACCTACCAAAGCTATGAGTTCAATGAGCTGGCGCAAGGCTTGCTGCCGCTGCCGATATGGATCCCGCAAATGAGCTTTGCATTTGGTTCAGTGCTGCTGCTGGTGGCGGTGTTTGACGAGTTCATCATCGTTGCGCGTGGTGGTGTGCCTACCTTTGTGCGACTGACAGCGGAACGGCACGCTAAAGGCGATTTTTCGTCCGATATCTGATTTAAAACAACGAGACGCGAAAGAACAACATGGATATTTTGACCATAGGCGGCATCTTGCTCGTCTTGATGATGGTGCTGCTTTCAGGCGGCGTGTGGATCGCCATGACGCTGGCCATCTGTGGCTGGGTCGGGCAGGCATTTTTCACATCCACGCAACCCGGCTTAAATTTGTTTTCAGCCTTTTGGGAAAGTAACGCGAGCTGGGAGCTGGCCGCGCTGCCCCTGTTTATCTGGATGGGCGAGATTTTGTTTCGTACCAAGTTGTCTGAAGAAATGTTCACGGGTCTGGCCCCGTGGTTGAATCGCATACCGGGGCGCCTCTTTCACACCACTATCTTGGGCTGCGGTATTTTTGGTTCGGTGTCGGGCTCATCTGCGGCCACCTGCGCCACGATTGCCAAGGTGTCACTGCCAGAACTCACCAAACGCGGCTACAACGAAAAAATCGCCATTGGCTCGCTGGCTACCGCCGGAACACTAGGTATTTTGATTCCGCCATCCATCACCATGGTGGTGTATGCCGTGGCGGCAGATGCATCGATCATTCGCATCTTTTTGGCGGGATTTTTGC
>JAYWFR010000119.1:0-4990 GCA_043778695.1 Polaromonas sp.
GCGTGTGCTTCCCCGTGGCCGAAAAGCTTTTCACCGGCTTCCTTGATAAAACTGAACATGCCCATGATGATTCCAATCAAAAAATAAATGCCCTGGCAACATACCGGGCTGGTGTTACTTTAACGTCTGGACATGACGACGTTCGCAAGGCTTGCAACACTTTGTGAATTAGTGCCGAATGTTGCGACGCTGGCCTACAGGCCTAGCCCAAGCGATGGATGCCCAAGCCTTCCATGTCGATACTGGCCGATTTACCGGCCATCACATCAGCCAGGGCCCGTGCGCTGCCGCAGCTGAGCGCCCAGCCGCTTGAGCCGTGCCCCAGGTTCAGCCATAACCCCGGTAAGCCGCTATCGCCAATGATGGGTGGGCCGTCGGGCAGCATGGGGCGTGCGCCTTTCCACACCTGCACGCTCGCGCCTGTGTTGGCATGTTGTGCGGCGCCCGGAAACCAGTCGTGCAGCACCTTGTACAGCGTTTGAACGGATGAGGCGCGGTGGTTTTTCAGGCTGCCGCCGATCTCGGCACTCCCCGCCACCCGCACCCGGTTGCCCAGGCGCGAGATGGCGACTTTGTAGTGTTCGTCCATCAGCGCGCTACGCGGTGCATTGAGCGGCTCGCGTATCGGCGCGCTGATGGAATAGCCGTACACCGCCGCCATCGGGATCTTCAAGCCCAGTGGTTTTAAAAGCGCAGCAGAGGCCAGGCCCGCACACATCACCACCCGGTCAAACTGGCGGGGCGTGCTTTCACCCGCTATCAATACACTAGCTGCTTGCGTATGATTTACTTGGGCTACAGCCGTATTAAATGCAAATTTAACGCCTAAGCTGCGTGCTACGTCCTTCAGCAGCAGCGCAAACTGGCGGCAGTTGGCGACTTCATCGTCAGGCAGGTGAATGCCGCCTAAAAACGCCGTGTCAGGGCTAATCGCCGGTTCAATCTGGCGCACGGCCTCAGCATTGATTTCACTGAATTGCACGCCTGCATCACGCAGCACCTGCAAGCCGGGTTGCACCAAGGCTCTGTCTTTTTCACTGCGCAGCAGCACCGTGTAGCCGTCGCTTCGGTCGTAGTCCAGCTGCAACTCTGCTGTCAGGTGGTGCAGGCGCGCGCGGCTGTAAAAGGCCAGGCGTTGCAATCTGGCGCGGTTGGCCAGGTAGGTTTGCAGCTTGCAGGCACGCCACCATTTCCACATCCAGGCCAGGTCGCCGCCAGAGATGGGCAAACTGATTTTGACGGCAGCATGACGGCTAAACAGGTTAGCTAGAACTTTGCCCGGCATACCGGGCGCTGCCCAGGGCGTGACGGACCCGGGCGCGACCACACCCGCATTGGCAAAGCTGGTTTCTTCAGCGGCGGCGCTGCGGCGTTCAAACACCGTGACGTCATGCCCATCAACTGCCAGCTCGTAAGCGGTAGTGATGCCAATGATGCCAGCGCCTACAACGGCAATCTTCATACGGGTTTCGGGATGCTAAAAGTGTTGTAAGAGGCCGGATTCATTATTTTCAGTCTTTTTGGGTATTAAATCGTGCCGTAGCCCAATAAATACGGGCGCGCGCAGCTTCTTAATTTATAGCGCTTCAAGCAGTTAAAACTGAACCAGATGGTTGAATTCCATCTGTATGGACTTTGCCATCCGATCTATTCGCGAGTCAACCGACCAGTTGCTAGATTCTCGCCTGCATTTAAAAGCGGTTTCGCTACTCATTGAGCAAACGATTTCAAAAATGAACAAAACATGAACAAAAAATGTTCATTAAGCGTAACGCTAATGAGAATAATTCGCATATACTAAATTATCATTTCGAACATAAATCCAGCTTTAACGAATGGAATCAAGCCATGAAACGACGAAGTTTTGTCTTGGCCGGCAGTGCCAGCGCTGTATTGACGGCCTGCGGCGGTGGCAGTGACAGCTCCAGCGGTAGCGGCGGCGCAGGCACCCAGCCCGCACTGCAAAACAAATTTGCGCAGGCTAATTTGGTGGCCTCAAGCCAAAGCTATGCGGCCGCCTACACCATCCCGAGCTTTTTAGACGCTTGGGGCATCGCCATTCGCCCGGCGGGTTCGGGCGGTCACTTCTGGGTCGGTGCCGGTGCCTCGTCGTGGGAGTTTGTTGGCGACGTGAAAAATTCGGCCACGCCTGGCTTACGCAGTCTGACGGTTGACGCGTTAACGCAGGTCACAGTGCTGGGCGGGCAAAACGTTGCTGCGCCGGGCATGGTCACCGGAATTGCTTACAACGGCGCGCCGCTGGCGTCAAACCTCTTTGAACCGGTTTTTACCGATGCCACCACCACGCCGCCGACTGTGACCCGGCAAGTCATGCCCGACGGCGCGGGCAACCTGGTCACTATGCAGGGCTCGGCACGCTTTATTTTTGTGACTGACGCGGGCTACATTTCTGCCTGGACAGACCGCCGCCAAGACACCGGCGGCATCTTGCGCGTCAATGGCAACGGCCAGCGGGTGTTTGACGGCACCAGCATTGGCGCTGCGTTTTTTGGGGTAGCGGTCAAGCCCGACACGTCTGACATGTTATGGGTGGCTGACTTCGGCGTCGCCCCGCAAATTCGCCAGTTTGACGGCAACTGGAACCTGGTGCCGACGGTGGGTTTTGCCAACCCGTTTGCTACTGGCGCTGGTGGAGTCGCCAAGCCGGGTGATTTTGTGCCCTTTAACATTCAAACCATTGGCAAGCGGGTGTTTGTGACCTATGCCAAATCGCGTGTCAGCAGCACTGATTTGACACAATTTTTTGCTGGTGAAGAAGACTCTGTCGCTGCGGACGCAGATCGCGCCAGCGGCTACCAGCCTGACCGTGGCCGTTTGGTCGAATACGACACCTTGGGCAACCGTGTCCGTGTCTACAACGATGACAAGCACCTTAACGCGCCGTGGGGCGTGGCCATTGCACCCGCATCATTTGGCGCCTTTGCCGGTGCGGTGTTGGTGGGTAACTTTGGTGGTGCGGGTTTGATCAGCAGCTTTAGCAGCATGACAGGCGAATTCCTGGGCTTTCTGCGCAAAGGTGACGGCAGCTTTGTGGCCATTGCCGGTTTATGGGGATTGCAATTTGGCAATGGCGTCAGCCTCGGCGATGCGGACGCACTGTACTTTGCCGCCGGGCCCGAAGACGAAGCCGGTGGCTTGTTTGGCTCGTTGCGCTACAGCCCAGGCTAGTCTGAATAAATTCAGCGAATCCAGTTGCCTTGTTTTTAACCCATACTTTTTTATGATGACTTCAACTTTTAAACGCTTACCGCTGTGCACGGCTTTGCTGCTGGCGGGCGCATCAACAGCTGTCTTTGCCCAAACCAATTCCCCTCAAACCAAGGCTGGCGCCGTCAGGGCTGAGCAGCTGCTGCAGCGTATGGAAGCCATGGCCGCCGAAATGAGCGCCCTGCGCGCCGAGGTGACGCAGCTGAAGTCTGCACAAACCAAAACCGAAGCCACCGCCCAACAAGCCAGCCAGACGGCAGCGTCAGCGCAAACTGCCGTTGCCGAAGTTGCGGCCAATTCTGGCAGTGGGCTAAGACTTGGCCCCAGCACAGTTGTTGGCGGTTACGGCGAAATTTTGTACAACCGCCCGACCAAGTCGACCAAAGACGCGCAACTGGACGTACGTCGGGTAGTCCTTGGCATTCAGCACCGGTTTAATGAAAACACCAAGTTCGTCGGTGAGTTTGAGTGGGAGCATGCAGTGACGTCGGCAACAGATCGTGGTGAAACCGCCATTGAGCAGGCGTATATCGAGCATAGGCTTCGGGACAACCTGGCGGTCAAAGCGGGTTTGTTTTTGATTCCTTCGGGTTTGATCAACGAAAACCACGAGCCATCGGCGTTTTATGGTGTGGAGCGCAATTTTGTTGAAACCCGCATCATTCCTAGCACATGGCGTGAGGCAGGTGCGCAGTTTGTCGGCACCACTGACAACGGCATTACCTGGAACGCTGGTGTGTCCACTGGTTTTGATTTGACCAAATGGGATTCACGGGGCGGTGACGGCAAAGAATCGCCTTTGCGCAGCACCCACCAGGAAGGCCAATTTGCCAAAGCCAAAGACCTAAGCCTCTTCGGCGCAGTCAACTGGCGCGGTGTGCCGGGCTTGTTGGTGGGTGGCAGCTTGTTTTCTGGCGGGGCAGGGCATGGCCAGCTCATCGGCGGCAAGCCCAAGGTGACAATTTGGGACCTGCATGCTCGCTGGACGCCCGGAAAATGGGACCTGGCAGCACTTTATGCCCGCGGTACCATCAGCGACACCAGCAAGCTGAACGTGCTTTACGCTGGCGACCCGACACCCATTCCGTCGGTGTTTGACGGCGGCTATGTCCAGGTGGCGTACAAAGCGTGGAGCCAAGGCGAATACAAGCTGACCCCGTTTGCGCGCTATGAAAGATTCAATACCGCCAGGTCGTACGCAGGGCTTCCGGTGGGTTTGGGCCGCGCTGCTGACCCGTACGAGAGCGTTGCCACCATGGGTGCAAATTTCCAAATCGCACCAGGCGTGGTGGTCAAAGCTGACTACCAAACTTTTAGCGTGAACAAAGATGCCAATCGATTGAACCTTGGTTTGGGTTATTCTTTTTGATGACCCAATTTTCCATAGTCACACCGCTGATTACCGCCGCTGTTTTGTGCGGCGCGAGCGTCAGCGCTTTTGCGGTTGACTACCTGACGGTGGCGCAGGCTCAGGCGCAATTGTTTCCGGCGGCGCAGTGGCGTGAACAGTCGGTGAGCTTGACGCCTGAGCAGCTCAAGGCAGTTAGCAAGCTGGGCGATGTGTCTGCGCGCAGCACCAGCTGGAAATTATTGCAGGCCACTGACGCTGCTGGCAAGTATTTAGGCACGCTGGTGGTGGACCAAGTCATTGGCAAGTACGAGCTGATTACCTACGCGGTAGGCGTTGATGCGCAGGGCCGCGTTCTGGGTATTGAGATTTTGAGCTACCGGGAAAGTCATGGCGCTGAAATCAGGCTGCCAG
>JAYWFR010000120.1:0-2007 GCA_043778695.1 Polaromonas sp.
TTCATCAGCTCGCGCAAGCTCATCGTTTCTTTGCCGAAAAAGGTGTTGCTGGTGTTGAAGATGGTTTCCTGGTCGGCGTCAGTAAAGCCGTAAAAGGACGGGTCCAATTCAGGAATTTTGTCGCGCTCAGTGCGCTTAAGCGGGTCCAGGTCAGCCCAACGTACGCCGACGTTACGGTAGGCTGAAATCAGCTGCTGCACTGCTGTGCGCTTGCGGCCCATTTCCACGTCTGCATTGGCCACCACCACGCGTGTTTGGCCACTTTTGGCACGTTCGGCAAAGGCATTGACAACCGGCAAATGCGGAACATCTTTGGCATCGGTACCGTCGGCAGAGGGGACGTGTTGAAGCGCATCAAAATAACTGCGCCAACTGTCGGGCACGCTGCCTGGGTTAGAAAGGTAATTTTCGTACATCTCTTCAACGTAGGGCGCGTTGCCGCCGAAGAGGTAGGTGTTGCTGTTGTAAGCAGCGTAAATTGACGACGCAGATGACGATGCCGATGGCGGCACGTGCGGGTTTGAACTCATATCGACTGACCTTCGTTTCCCTTGAGGAAACCTTAGTAGCTGCTTGGGGCCATGAGCCTTGAGCAACCGGTTAATTAAACCTTCCGCTTGTCACGGCTTGACCGATGAGCGGATGCGACTGCGCCTGGAAGGGACTTCAGAAACACTTGCAATTGTGCCACTTTACGGTGCGAGCACAAGACACGAGGTCATGCCATTTTCGAATAAGCCTAGGCGCCCAAGCCAGGATTTCCAGCCACGCCGACCAGCCGCGGCGTGTTTGGCTTAACAGGTTTGATGACTTTTTTGGCCTTCAGATAGCTCTCTACCACATCCCAAACGGGTGGCCCAGCGTTTTTACTGGCCTCAGCCACAGGGGCCCAGCCTGCAACCTTATAGGTTTTATCGGCTTCGATCAATTTGCCATTCAGGCGCATGTCTTGGATGCGGTTGCCCATATTGGCACCCGGCTCACAGGTGTACGTCAGCCCACCGGTGCGCACCATGTCGCCGCCCTGCTGGTAGTACGGGTCGGGGTTAAACAGGTTGTCACCCACGTCTTCAAGAATGGTTTTGATGGTTTCGCCGCGCATGTCTGTGAGCGTGGTCCACGGGTACGTGATGGCGGTCTGATCCATCAAATGCTCGCGCGTGATGCTTTGGCCAGGCAGCAGCGACGTGCCCCACCTGAAGCCTGGCGAAAACGCGATCTCTGCGCCCTTCACCTCCATCAATGCATCCAATATCAATTGGTCAAAGGTGCCGTTGAAGTTGCCGCGTCGGTACAGGGTGCCCTCGGTTGTGGCCAGCTTTTCAGTCAGTTTGGCTTCATAGGGGGCGCGGCCCTTGGCGATCAACGCGCTCATGTCTTTGTCTGCTGGCAACAGGTTGGAAAAAATCGGCAGGAGGCGGTAATTAAACCCCACCACGGCACCACTTTTCCCATTTGCCTTGACGTCCAAATCCAGCACGCCCAAAAACTTGCTATTGCTGCCCGCGTTGGTCACGATGGTTTGGCCACCCGGGTTTTTAACAATCACCGGCACCGGCACGCCATCATGCGTGTGGCCCCCCAAAATCGCGTCAATACCGGTCACGCGGCTGGCCATTTTCAAATCAACATCCATACCGTTGTGGCTGAGCAGCACCACGGCTTGGCAACCTTTTGCACGCGCTTCGTTCACCGTCTCCTGCATCTCGCTTTCGCGAATACCAAATGTCCAGTTAGGCGTCAGCCAAGCCGGGTTGGCAATCGGCGTGTAAGGGAAGGCCTGGCCGATGATGGCCACGCGCACACCGTTCATTTCTTTGATGACGTAAGGCTTGAACACCGCATCACCAAAGTCGCTGGTTTTGACGTTTTGGGCTAAAAATTCGATCTTGCCCGCAAAGTCTTCGTCCACGATTTTTTTAATGCGGGCTTCACCATACGTAAAGTCCCAGTGGCCGGTCATGATGTCAACGCCCAGCAGCTTGCTGGCATCCACCATGTCCTGGC
>JAYWFR010000121.1:0-11675 GCA_043778695.1 Polaromonas sp.
GCGTTTTTAGGGTCCATCGCGACCTTCATCGTGTCGCCCACTTTGTCGGTTGTGAACAGCAAGTTGTCTTTGATTTGCTGCTCAGTCAAGCCGATGTCCTTAAGGCGGTTAAACCGCATAAAGGCCGCTGAATGACAGTTCAAACAGTTGTTGACAAAAATTTTGGCGCCGTTTTGCAAGGCGGCCATGTCGTTGGTTTTGTTAGGCGCTTTGTCCCATGTAATACCGCCTTCGCTAGCGTGCACTGCGGAGACGAAACCTAAAATCGCTACAAAACCAATAATCAGTTTTTTCATGTTCAGGTATCCCAACTTTTAATGGGCTGCAAAAATAATACGATCCGGCACCTTGCCAAACGTACCCAAGCGACTCCACCAAGGCATCAGCAAGAAGAACCCAAAGTAAAACAGCGTACCGAGTTGCGACACTCGCTCGCCGATGGCTGACGGTGGCTGCACGCCAAGGTAGCCCAAGATGAAAAAGTTAATGACGAAAGCGCCGTAAAGGTACTTGTTCCAGCTTGGGCGATAACGGATCGACTTGACCTCGCTGTTGTCGAGCCAAGGCAGGCCAAACAAAATGACAACCGCGCCGCCCATGACAACAACACCCCAAAACTTCGCATCAAATGCCCACATGGCAGCTACTGTGGCAACAGCACCCGCAGCGATCACAACTTTAAACAATGCCGGCATTTTGACTTTTAGCACCAACACTGCGGCCCCTGCGGCGACACTCGCCATCAGCACGTACATGAATTCCCCAGTGATGGCACGCAGCATCGAATAGTACGGCGTGAAATACCAGACTGGCGCAATGTGTGCAGGAGTCTTCAAAGGATCCGCTGGAATGAAGTTGTTGTATTCCAAAAAGTAGCCACCAAACTCAGGTGCCAAAAAGATGACGGCGGTGAACACCATTAGAAACATGCTGACGGCAAAAATGTCATGCACGGTGTAATACGGGTGAAAAGGAATGCCATCCAGCGGATGACCAGCCGCATCTTTGGGCGCATTTGGCCCTTTGATTTCAACGCCATCCGGGTTGTTAGAGCCGACTTCATGCAGCGCGATGATGTGTGCAGCCACTAAGCCAAGCAACACAAGCGGCACTGCAATCACGTGGAAGGCAAAAAAGCGGTTGAGTGTGGCGTCGCCGACGACATAGTCACCCCGAATCAGCAGCGCCAAATCAGGCCCGATGAAAGGAATGGCGGCGAACAAATTGACAATGACTTGAGCGCCCCAATAGCTCATTTGGCCCCATGGCAACAGATATCCCATGAAAGCCTCAGCCATCAGGCACAAGAAAATTGCGCAGCCAAAAACCCAAATCAGCTCACGCGGCTTGCGGTAGCTGCCGTAAATCAAGCCTCGGAACATGTGCATGTAAACCACCACAAAGAATGCCGAAGCGCCTGTGGAGTGCATATAGCGAATCAACCACCCCCAGGGCACGTCGCGCATGATGTACTCGACTGAGCCGAAAGCCAGAGCTGCATCAGGCTTGTAGTGCATCGTTAAAAAGATACCGGTGGTGATTTGAATCACCAACACCAGCAGCGCCAACGAGCCAAAAATATAGAAAAAGTTGAAGTTCTTGGGTGCGTAGTATTGACCCAAGTGTTCGTTATAGAGCTTGCTGGCTGGAAAGCGGTTGTCTAACCAGGTCAAGGCTTTTTCGCCTATCGGGGCATTGGGGGAAACTTCTTTGAATTCGGCAGCCATAAATTGTCCTGTATGGGTAAGGGTTTTAGCTTTTGCGTGAATCAGGTCTGGGGATTTGAACTACTGGGCAGTAGCAGCAAAAATCAGCAAGGACTTGCAAAGCACGATCGGCATGGTCTTTTGAAGGCGTTGATTTATTCAAGAATAAATCTTCGCTCTCAGGCCTTTTTATCTTCACCAATCAGCAGCCGGGTGTCTGAAAGGTACATGTGCGGTGGCACTTCTAAATTGTCTGGGGCGGGCTTGTTTTTGTAAACACGGCCAGCCATGTCAAAGGTCGAGCCGTGGCAAGGGCAAAGCCAGCCGCCGTCCCAGCTGTCGGGCAACGATGCCTGGGCACCGGTCGCGAACTTGTCTGACGGCGAGCAACCCAAATGCGGGCAAATGCCGACAACCACCAGCATGTCGGGTTTGATAGAGCGGTTCTCGTTGCGTGCATAAACGGGTGTCAATTCACTCGGTTTACGAGCTGATTTGGGATCAGCCAACAGCGCATCATTCTTGGGCAAAGTGGCCAGCTGCTCGGGCGTGCGCTTGACGATCCACACGGGTTTGCCGCGCCACTCCACGGTTATTTTTTCGCCCGGCTTGATGGCTGAAATGTCCACCTCGACCGACGCGCCAGCCGCCTTGGCTCGCTCGGATGGGCTGAAGGTGCTGACAAAAGGCACGGCGACGCAGGCCACGCCCGCACCGCCAATGGCTGCTGTGCCGATGATCCAGTTTCTTTTGTCTTTGTCCATGGGCGCACTGCTTGGCGCTACGTTCACACTTGCTTGGGTCATGAGAATCCTTCAAGAACTGGCTTGAAACAGGCTTAAAAAAAAGTGACGAGGGTTAACTCGTGATTGTAGCGGAGCGGCCGTGCAGATTTGCTGCACCCGGGGTGATTCCCGAGTGGCGCAGGGGCTAACTCTTTAGTTCGGGCGTAGTACGGGCGTGCAACAGCGCCGTGCGCTTTGCGCTGGTTGCGGCATTTGTTTGTAAGCTTTGTTTCAAATGCCATTAATTTGCCAGTAATTTGCCGTTAATTTGCCGATAATTTACCGGTAATATTTGCGGTGAAGTTAATAACTAAGCTTCATAATCCGAATCTGACGGACGCGAACCTGTCTGTCAATAACCCTTCAAAACAACAGGAGAAAACAATGAGCATGGTGAAAGAATTTAAAGAATTTGCCCTAAAAGGCAACGTCATGGATTTAGCAGTAGGCGTCATCATTGGCGCTGCTTTCGGCAAAATTGTTGACTCAATCGTCGGCGATCTGATCATGCCTGTCGTCGGTGCGATTTTCGGCAAGATTGATTTTTCAAATATGTTCATCATCTTGGGCAGCGTACCAGCGGGCACAGGCAGCACGCTTGACGCACTGAAAAAAGCCGGCGTGCCCGTATTGGCCTATGGCAACTTCATCACTGTCGCCGTCAATTTTATAATTTTAGCCTTCATCGTTTTCATGCTGGTCAAGCAAGTCAACCGCATGAAAAAAGACACGCCTGCCGCACCAGCAGCTACGCCTGAAGACGTGGTGCTGCTAAGGGAAATTCGCGACAGCCTCAAGAAATAGCGCCCCACAATCGCTCACTTCATGCAGCTTCCTGCCCCCCGAGGGGGCCGCGGCCCTTGCAGGGCGCACCGTTGCCTGAGACAGAGCATCTGGAGACTGGCAGGACCGGATCCGCGGCCCCCTGTTTGAAGGGGGCGTCAAACCCGTCAGGACGAATCAACCCGCAAGCAGCCGCGCCATGCGGATGGCGGCCACCAGGCTAGCCGCATCCGCTTTACCCGTCCCCGCAATGTCAAACGCCGTGCCGTGGTCTGGGCTGGTGCGCACCAGCGGTAGGCCCAGCGTGACGTTCACGCCTTGCTCCACGCCCAAATATTTGACCGGAATCAGTCCCTGGTCGTGGTACATCGCCACCACCACGTCAAACTCACCGGGCTTGGTTGACGTTTGCCGCGCCCGCATAAACACAGTGTCTGGCGCGAAGGGACCGCTCACATGCATGCCCTCTAGGCTTGCCGCAGCAATTGCCGGGGCGATGATGGTTTGCTCCTCATGGCCAAACAAACCGCCTTCGCCAGCATGCGGGTTCAAGCCTGCTACCCCGATACGCGGGGCTCGGCCCAGAGTTTTGCTCAAGGACTGGTGCGTGATTCGCAGGGTTTGCAGCACGTTGTCAAACGTCACCGCCTCGATGGCTTGGCGTAGCGACATGTGAATGCTGACCAGCACGGTTTTCAGCTCATCGTTGGCCAGCATCATGCGAACGGGCACATCCTCAATGGATCTGCCTAAAAACTTGGCCGCTTCAAATTGCAGCATCTCAGTATGGCCGGGGAACTGCGCCGCCCAGCCGCCCGCTGCGGCCAGAGCTTCCTTGTTAATCGGTGCCGTCACCATCGCCGCTGCGGTGCCGTTGAGCACGGCCTTAGCCGCCCAAACAATACAATCTGCCGCTGCTTGACCCGCCAAACCACTCACTAGCCCAATAGATACAGGGGCTAGCAGCTCACATTTTTGTAGTACCGCAATGCAGTTGGGCGGCGCAAATTCATCCAGCGAGTCAAGTTGCGCTACAGGAAGCGCCAGCGGGCTAGCCACCAGGCTTGCGGCTCGACGCATCGTCGCCACATCGCCCACCACCACGCAGCCAGCCACATCAGCCGGGTGATATCGATACGCCTTGGCGATGATCTCTGGTCCTATGCCAGCGGCATCGCCCATGGTGATGAGCATGGGTGGACGGCCGGACTTCGTCATGCAGGGTTGTCGATGTCTATGAACTCATGCGCCAAGCCGTGTTGTGCCGCGACATGCCCAGCCACGGCTGGCGCGCCGTAGCGCTCAGACGCGTGGTGGCCGCAGGCGATGAAGGTGACATTCATCTCGCGTGCGTAATGGGCTTGGGGTTCTGAGATTTCGCCGGTGATGAAAGCGTCGGCACCGGCGGCAATCGCATCTTCAAAGTAGCCCTGCGCTCCGCCAGTGCACCAAGCTATGTTTTTAATAGCTGCTCGCCCAAGTAATATATGCGATACAGGCCTATTTAACACCTTTTTGACGTGTTCTGCCAGTTCAAAAGCACTTGCAAAGCTGCTGCCATCGGTTTTGGTTCCCATAAAGCCCAGGTTCTGATCGCCAAAGCGCGACGTGGCGGTTAAACCCAGCTGCAAGCCCAGCTGCGCGTTGTTGCCCAGCTCGGGGTGCGCGTCCAGCGGCAGGTGGTAGGCGTACAGGTTGATGTCATGCTTGAGCAGCAGCGCCAGGCGCTGCTTCATCCACCCGGTAACTGTGCCCGATTGGCCGCGCCAAAATAGGCCGTGGTGAACAAAGATGGCATCGGCGTTGGCAGCCACTGCCGCTTCAATCAACGCCAGGCTGGCCGTGACTCCCGAAACAATTTTGCGTACGTCCGACTTGCCCTCGACCTGCAAGCCGTTCGGCCCGTAGTCTTTAAAGCGCGCGGGTTGCAGCAGCGTGTCGAATGCGGTTAGCAGCTCCGCACGATTCACGGAAGGAAACCTTCTACCGACAAATAACGCTCGCCCGTGTCGTAGTTAAACCCCAACACGGTGCTGCCCGCCGGAATTTCCGGCAACTTTTGCGCGATGGCCGCCAGCGTTGCGCCTGACGAAATGCCGACCAGCAGGCCTTCCTGGCTCGCGCTGCGTCGGGCAAAGTCTTTGGCGGCGTCGCCTTCGACCTGAATCACGCCGTCGAGCAAGCCGACATGCAAATTGGCAGGAATAAAGCCCGCGCCTATGCCCTGAATCGGGTGTGGCGACGGCTTGCCGCCACTGATGACCGGCGACGCGGTGGGCTCGACCGCGAATACTTTGGTGTTCGCAAACTTGGCTTTGAGAACCTGCGCCACGCCGGTCAAATGCCCACCAGTGCCCACACCAGTGATGTAGTAGTCCACACCGTTGGGGAAGTCAGCCAGTATTTCCAGCGCCGTAGTGCGCGCATGGATGTCGATGTTGGCCGGATTGTCGAACTGCGAGGGCATCCACGCGCCGGGGGTAAGCGCCACCAGTTCTTTGGCCCTGGCAATCGCGCCGGTCATGCCTTTTTCACGCGGGGTCAAGTCAAAACTGGCCCCATAAGCCAGCATCAAGCGGCGGCGCTCAATGCTCATGGACTCGGGCATCACCAGCACCAGTTTGTAGCCCTTGACTGCCGCCACCACCGCCAGGCCCACGCCGGTGTTGCCGGATGTGGGTTCAATGATGGTTGCGCCGGGCTTAAGCACACCCGACGCCTCCGCTGCCTCTACCATGGCCAGCGCGATGCGATCCTTGATCGACCCGCCGGGGTTGCTGCGCTCCGACTTGATGTAGATGTGATGCGTTTGGCAGGCCGCGCCAAACAGGCGGTTGACGCGGATGTGTGGGGTGTTGCCAATGGTGGCCAAGACGCTGTGGGCTTTCATGCGGGGTTCCTTAAAGTTCGGGTTTGATTATCGCTTTTTGGTTTTTTCCTGGCATAGGACAAAATGCCGAGGGATTGGTTTTTTGACGCACAGCCCCATATCCAGCTTACTTAATCTCACAACCGGCACACCATGCGCAAATTCTGGCTTTTGTTTTCTCAAACCGTCACCGTTTTGGTGGCGGCGTTTTTTGTGGTGGCCACACTCAAGCCGCAGTGGATAGAGCGCCGACCGTTTTCAGGCGTTGTCGGCACCGTGGCTGTGCTCGAAGCGCCAACAGCTCAGCGTGGCACTGGCCCGGCAGGCAGCTTCAGTTCGGCTGCAAAAATCGCTTCGGCGGCGGTCGTCAGCATCAACACCAGCAAAGCCGCCGCCAAAAACCCACATGCGGCTGACCCGTGGTTCAAGTTTTTTTACGGTGACCAGGCCCAGGGCGAGCCCCAAGGCGGTTTGGGCAGCGGCGTCATCATCAGCGCCAGCGGTTATATCTTGACCAACAACCACGTGGTGGAAGGCGCAGACGAGATTGAAGTGGTGCTGCTTGACGCGCGCAAAGCCAAAGCAAAAGTCATCGGCACCGACCCTGAAACAGATTTGGCGATTTTAAAAATCGAGCTCGACAAGCTGCCGGTGATTGTGCTGGGCAACTCGGACGCACTGCAAGTAGGCGACCCGGTGCTGGCCATTGGCAACCCGTTTGGCGTGGGCCAAACCGTCACGGGCGGTATCGTTAGCGCGCTGGGCCGCAGCAAGCTGGGCATCAACACCTTTGAGAACTTTATTCAAACCGATGCGGCGATTAACCCTGGCAATTCAGGTGGCGCGCTGGTCGACACCACCGGCGCGCTGATGGGCATCAACACCGCGATCTATTCGCGCTCTGGCGGCTCAATGGGCATTGGCTTTGCGATTCCTGTGTCTACTGCCAAACAGGTACTCGAGTCGATTGTGAAAGACGGCCAAGTCACCCGCGGCTGGATCGGCGTGGAGCCGCAAGAACTCAATGCCGAACTGATGGAAACCTTCAACGTCAAAACCAAAGAGGGCGTGATCATCACCGGCGTGCTGCAAAACGGGCCGGCGGGCCAGGCCGGCATCAAGCCTGGCGATGTGATCACTGCTGTCAACGGCAAAGCGGTGGGCAACGTGACGGAGCTGCTGGGCGCGGTGGCCGCGCTCAAGCCTGGTGTCGCCGCGCCGTTGAGCGTTCAGCGGGCTGAGAAAAGCACTGAAATTTCAGTCACGCCTGCCAAGCGGCAAAGGCCGAAGGCACAAAATTAATCAAGGTTGGTTAATCCAAGTCAAGTTTGATTAAATTCAGTTTGCTATTTAAAAAGTAGCTGTTAGCGCACTATTTACATGGGCTTGAAGCATTTTTACGGGTTTTTTAAGTGCAAAGCATGTCCAACCTGAAATTCATCGGTTCAGGTAGCAGCGTTCGAGCTTCGGCTGCCACCAGCACGCCCGCTGCAACAAATGCTGCAAGCACGCCGAGCAGATAAAAATAGGTCGCCATAACCTTGGGCGTGGGCTTTTTGGCGGCGTACTTGGCCAAGCGTTGGCGGGCGGTCATGGGTTTTATCGTCTTCGACATGCCTGTATTTCAACCGACTGGCATGCCTGTGACCAGCGACGTTGCAGGGCTTTTCAAAGGTTTACACCAGCAACACCAATTGCTACGGTTGGTTACGCTGAGGCAAGGTTTTAAAACCCCAGGTTGACGGCCGCCGCCGTCAGCTCGGCCCGGAAATGCGGATGCGCAATCGCAATCAGCGCGCGTGCCCGCTGGCCGGCTGACTTGCCGCGCAGTTGCGCCACGCCAAACTCAGTGACCACATAATTCACGTCATTTTTGCTGGTGCTGACGTGCGTGCCGGGGCTGAGCACCGGCACGATACGCGACAGCGTGTCGTTTTTGGCGGTTGACGGCAGCACGATAAACGCCTTGCCGCCGCGTGAACGGTTGGCGGCCCTTACAAAATCAGTCTGGCCGCCCGTGCCTGAGTACGGCGACTGCCCCAGGCTTTCAGAGCCGCATTGGCCCAGCAAATCGATTTGCAGCGTGGCATTGATGGCGTGCAGGTTGTCGTTGCGACTGGCCAGGTAAGGGTCATTGGTGAAGTCGACGGGGTGAATTTCCAGCGCCGGGTTGCGGTCCATGTAGCGGTACAGCTTGGCCGAGCCTAGCGCAAAGGTGGCGATGCTTTTGCCAGGCAAATAGTTTTTGCGCCGGTTGGTCACCGCGCCGCTTTCAATCAGCGTCATGATGCCGTCGCCAATCATTTCGGTGTGAATGCCCAAGTCGTGCTTGCCGGTCAGCTGCATCACCACCGCATCAGGAATGCCGCCGTAGCCAATTTGCAGAGTAGAGCCGTCATCGATCATGTCGGCCACATATTTACCAATGGCAATTTGCACCGGGCCAATTTTTGGCAAGCCAACTTCCATGATCGGCTCGCTGCTTTCAACCAGCGCGCTGACTTGGCTGATGTGCACGTGGCAGTTGCCGTAAGCAAAGGGCACGTTGGGGTTGACCTCTAGCAGCACCGCACGCGCTTTGGCAATGGCGGCCATGGTGTAGTCGGCCCCCAGGCTGAGCGAAAAATAGCCATGTGCGTCCATGGGTGATGCCATTGAAAAAACGACATCGGCGGGGAGCTGCCCGCGCTCAATCAGCTGCGGCATTTCAGAAAAATAACTGGGCACAAAATCGACCCAGCCCGCTTGTCCGCCGGCGCGCGTGGCAGGGCCGTAAAAATAGGACACGTGGCGAATGTTGGCGGCCGTTGTTGGGTCTAGATAGGCATACTTACGCAGAGCCAGGATTTGCGATACCGCAACGTTTTGCAGGCTGTGCCGCATTTCAGACAACGCGTGCAACAAAGCTGGCGGTTCCCCGACGCCGCTGGGCACAACGATGTAATCGCCATTTTTTACGCGGCCAACTGCCTCTTGTGGTGATGCGAGTTTGTTGGCATATTGTTCGCTGACTGACGGTTGTGGCATGAGGGCTTTCTGGTCGGTTTGACGCGCACTGCCCTCATCATAATTGCGGTAACAGCCCTTGGGAACACAGCCAACGTGACTGGCCGCACCCAGCGCACGCTGGTTTTTTTCACAACTGCGGTCAAGCAATTTAGCGCAGGTTGCGCTACTTCATCACTGGCGGCACCACCACTTCAATTTCTCGAATCACCCCGCCGCCAGCCACGCTGCCTTGCGCGGTTCCACCACCGGCCATGCGCGCTTGGCACGCCAGCTTGTCGTCACCTAGCAGCACATCGCAACGCTGCATGGCGTTGGCTTCAAATTGACCATTGGCGTTATCGACCTTCCCAGCTCGCTTGGCGGCATTGGCGTTGCGCACCTCAGTGATGCAGGTTTCGCGGCTTTCTTGGCTGGTACCGTTGTTGCAAGCTGCCATTTCGCTGGCCGCGTTACCCGTGGCATCAATGCCGGTGGTGCCGGCCGCGATTTGCGCCGTGGCTGTCACGGCAAGCAAAGCTGTGACGCAAAATGCCGCCAGGCTTTTTGTGACGCGGCTAACGCGAAAGTTGTTAAGGACGGCTTTGCTCATGATGAAACTCCTGTGATCGCCCATGATGGGCTGATGCACAGAGATTAACGGCGCTAGCCCAACGGGGTTGCAGGGCAACGCGTCAAATCGAGCGCCTTGTCCGCCTATATTTTTGTAGGATGCTGTCGAATCAAGTGGTCCAGATGCGTGGGCTGGCAGCCTTGATCTGCCACATCTCGCTGCGCCAGGCAAGCCAAACCGAGCGCAGCAGTGCCATAGCGGGTTCGACCACTGGGGCCAGCGCTCTAACCAATACCACCTGCCCATCAGGGCTGGTCGCGCCTGCTGTGGCGCACAGTGGGTGCATCTCAATCACGCGGCGTGCCGCATCCAGCGCGGCTTGCCTGCGGTCACGCCCCAGCTTGCTGCCGGCGATGAAAAAAAGTGTGGCAAAGCAGCTGTATCCCGCCAAGCCCAGCGGGCTTCTGAGCAACAAGCTGTCAAGCGCCTTGATGTTGGCGCGCTCCAACCAAATGCCTGGCGCTTCCAGGTGCTGGCAAAAGTAACCGGCCTCAAAGGGTTTGTTGGCAGCGGGCAGACCCAGCGCCGTGACGTCCCAGCCCATCATTTCAGCGCCCGGCTCTAGCAACAGCGTCAAACGATTTTCAGCCCGGCAGCCGCTGTAGGCAATCGCCTCCAGCGGCAGCCATTCCATACGCGCATCCGCGGCCAGTGCGACAGCGGTGCGTTGCAACGCCGGTTTGACGTCAGACCGATAAAAGCGGGTAGCGCCCGGCGTGGTGAGCAGGCCGTGCGCGCCCGCTGCCACGTTAATGCGCATGTCCAGCACATCGCCGCCGACCAAACCGCCTGGCGGATGCACCAGTACGTTGTGGCAGATCGCATGCCCTTCGGGGTACAAGCTTTGCAAAATACGCAGCGGGCCGCTGTGCTGAAAATGCGCGACGGTCTTGTCTGCGTCCTTGGTTTTGCGAAGGCTGTAATTAAGGTCTAAAGTGGCATTCCAGGTCATCTGAAAAGTGTAATCTGGTGATTAGCCTGCGGCGTGCACAATCAGCCTTGATCAAGATCATTTATGGCACCTGCATGACACCCCCATCACCCGCTTGGCTAGACAGCATGTACAACAACCGCGCGCTGGTGCCCGACCACGCCGCGTATTTTGAGCGCTGGGGCCAAGCCTCAAAAAACGCCCGAGCCAGCCAGCGCTGCACGCTGGACGTGGCTTACGGTGAGTCGGCTGGGGAGAAGCTGGATGTCTTTCCCACGGCGGTCAAAGCTGCGCCGGTGCTGGTGTTTATCCACGGCGGGTACTGGCGCTCATTGGACAAATCAGACCATTCGTTCGTAGCCCCCGCATTTACTGCGCAAGGCGCTTGCGTTGTGATAGCAAACTACGACTTGTGCCCAGCCGTGACGATTCCAGACATCGCTGTGCAAATGGTGCGCGCGTTAAATTGGGTGTATCGCAACATTGCTCAGTTTGGCGGTGATCCGACGCGCATCACGGTAGTCGGCCACTCGGCGGGCGGGCACTTGGCGGCCATGTTGCTGGCATGCGACTGGCGGCGTTTTGCGCCTGACTTGCCGAAAGATCTGGTGCGTCGTGCCTTGTCGATTTCAGGAATTTTTGATTTGCTGCCTTTAACGCGCACGCCGTTTTTAAAAGATTCTTTAAAGTTGACGCTAGCGGACGCCATCAAGGCCAGTCCAGCGCTGCTGCCCCGGCCTGCCAGTGGCGTGTTGTGTGCGGTGGCTGGTGGCGATGAAAGCGCGGAGTTTTTGCGGCAGCACCCGTTGATTGAGCGGGCTTGGGGCAAACAAACCGTGCCCATGAGCCAGACCTTGCCTGGGCTGAACCACTTCAGCGTGCTGGACTCTTTGGTAACGCCGACACATGCGCTTCACACGGCGGCAACAAGATTACTTAAAGGACTAACACCATGAGACGTTTGGCTGGCTTGGTATTGATT
>JAYWFR010000122.1:0-11621 GCA_043778695.1 Polaromonas sp.
CTTTCGTTTGACATGGCGCAAGCCAGCTGAAGTTGCTGGCCTTGAAAATGGGCGAATGCCCCCGAGTTAGCTAACAATTCGGAATTCACCCCGCGAGGATATTTTCATGCGCCAAGACAAACTCACCACAAAATTTCAAGAAGCCCTGAGCGATGCTCAGTCGCTGGCCTTGGCTAACGACAATGGCTACATCGAACCTGTGCACCTGCTGCTGGCCATGCTGAAGCAAGATGACGGCCCACGCGCCATGCTGGAAAAGGCAGGCGTTAACGCTGCGGGCCTTGAAATATCGGCGCAAGCAGCTATTAAAAAACTAGCGCAGGTCGAGGGGCAAGAGCAAATTTCAGTCTCATCCGACTTGGCCAAGCTGCTGCAAGCCACTGAAAAAGAAGCTATCAAGCGCAATGACCAGTTTGTGGCGGGAGAGTTGTACTTGCTGGCAGTTAGCGACAGCAAAGCCGATGTCGGCAAAATCGCACGTGAAAACGGGTTGACCCGCAAGTCGCTAGAAGCGGCCATCAACGCGGTGCGCGGTGGCGAAAAAATGGACAGCGCTGAAGGAGAAGGCAACCGTGAGGCGCTCAAAAAATACTGCATGGACCTGACCGAGCGTGCCCGCATGGGCAAGCTCGATCCCGTCATCGGCCGCGATGATGAAATTCGCCGTGCCATACAGGTGCTGCAGCGCCGAACCAAAAACAACCCGGTGCTGATTGGTGAGCCTGGCGTGGGTAAAACCGCCATCGTCGAAGGCTTGGCTCAGCGCATCGTGGCGGGCGAGGTGCCCGATTCACTCATGAACAAACGCGTGCTGTCGCTCGATATGGCCGCGCTGCTGGCCGGTGCCAAATTCAGGGGCGAGTTTGAAGAACGCCTGAAAACCGTGCTGAAAGAACTCGCGCAAGACGAAGGCCAGACCATTGTTTTTATTGACGAGCTGCACACCATGGTCGGCGCTGGCAAAGCCGAAGGCGCAATGGACGCAGGCAACATGCTCAAGCCTGCATTGGCCCGGGGAGAGCTGCATTGCGTAGGCGCCACCACGCTCGATGAATACCGCAAGTACATTGAAAAAGACGCTGCATTGGAGAGGCGTTTTCAAAAGATTCTGGTCGGCGAGCCAACAGTCGAAGCCACCATTGCCATCTTGCGCGGCCTTAAAGAAAAGTACGAGCTGCACCACGGCGTGCAAATCACTGACCCGGCGATTGTGGCAGCGGCAGAGTTGTCACACCGGTACATCACCGACCGCTTTTTGCCCGACAAGGCGATTGATCTGATAGATGAGGCGGCCAGCAAAATCAGCATTGAGCGCGACAGCAAGCCCGAGGTGATGGACAAGCTGGACAGGCGACTGATTCAATTGCAAATCGAGCGTGAAGCCGTGCGCCGCGAGAAAGATGAAGCCTCGCAAAAACGCTTCGGTTTGATTGAAGACGAAATCGTCAAACTACAAAAAGAAATCTCTGACCTGGACGAAATCTGGCAAGCCGAAAAAGCCCAAGCCCTTGGCAGCAAAGATGTGATGGAAGAGATTGACCGCATCAAATTCCAGATTGAAGAGCAAACCCGCAAGGGCGACTTCAACAAGGTGGCCGAGCTGCAATATGGCAAGCTGCCTGATTTAGAAAAGCGCCTAAAGGCCGCCCAAGACAGCGAAGCCAAACCCGCCGCCAACGCCGCGCCCAAACTGCTGCGCACGCAAGTGGGGGCTGAAGAAATCGCCGAAGTGGTGGCTCGCTCCACCGGCATTCCGGTCAGCAAACTGATGCAAGGCGAGCGCGACAAATTGTTGCTGATGGAAGGCAAGTTGCACGACCGCGTGGTGGGGCAAAACGAAGCGATTGGCGCGGTGGCCAACGCGATTCGCCGTTCACGCTCTGGCTTGTCTGACCCGAACCGCCCAACGGGTTCGTTCCTGTTTCTCGGTCCTACCGGCGTGGGTAAAACTGAACTCTGCAAAGCGCTCGCAGGCTTTTTGTTCGACAGTGAAGACCACCTGATTCGCGTTGACATGAGCGAGTTCATGGAAAAGCACAGTGTGGCCCGCCTGATTGGCGCGCCGCCGGGCTATGTCGGTTACGAAGAGGGCGGTTATTTGACCGAAGCCGTGCGCCGCAAACCGTACAGCGTGCTGTTGCTCGATGAGGTGGAAAAAGCCCATCCCGATGTGTTCAACGTGCTGCTGCAAGTGCTGGACGATGGCCGCCTGACCGACGGCCAAGGCCGCACGGTTGACTTTAAAAATACCGTGATTGTGATGACCAGCAATATTGGCTCGCCCATCATCCAGGCCAAAGTTGGCAAGCCGTATGAAGAGATCAAAGACGCGGTGACGGACGAGCTAAAGAACTACTTCAGGCCCGAGTTTTTAAATCGCATTGACGAGACCGTGGTCTTCCATGCGCTTGATGCCAAAAACATCGAATCCATCGCGCGCATTCAGCTCAAGGTACTGATGGCGCGGCTGGAGAAGATGGAACTGACCATGCAGGTGTCAGAAGCCGCAATTGCCGAGCTGGCCAAGGTCGGGTTTGACCCTGTTTTTGGTGCGCGGCCGCTCAAACGCGCGATTCAACAGCGGATTGAAAACCCGCTCAGCAAACTGCTGTTAGAGGGCAAGTTCCCGCCGAAGAGCATCATCCCGGTTGATGTCGATCCGATTCGGGATCCGGGGGTGTTTAGCTTTGACAAGATCGACAAGGTCAAAGCATAAACTTGATTGCTACTGATTCAGGAGCTGCTGGCCCACTATTTTATTGAGCTAGCGGCTTATTTAATGTTGTAAATGCCTCAAACTGCCTTTTTAAGGCTTCACCCTTTTGACCATCACTGCCAAACAACCGGCCCCTTGGCCGCAAACCATTTTTCAACTTCCGGGTCAACCGCCGCTTCAATCCGGCCTCGCTTGATTTTCATGGTGGGAGTAAGAAAACCGTTGTCCATCGACCATGGTTCGCGCGCGACGACGATCATTTTGAGTTGCTCATAATCAGCCACTTTGCTGTTCACGCGCTTAAGGACTGCAGCCATTTCGGCTACGAATTCAGCACGCACTTCGGGGTCAGCCAGGCGTGGGCGCAAGCCCTCTGCGGGCACCACCATCGCATAGGCGGCTTGCTGGCCAACGCCTGACACCAGTGACAGCTCGACCATCGGGCATTCGTTGATCAGGTTCTCGATCGGCGCGGGGGCGACGTATTTGCCTTTGCCGGTTTTGAACAACTCCTTTTTGCGGCCCGTCAGTTTGAGCTGACCATTCGGGCCGATTTCGCCTAAATCTCCAGTCATGAAAAAACCATCAGCTGTAAAGGTTTCAGCATCCAGGTCGGGCCGCTTGTAATAGCCGACCAGCGTGCCCGGCGACTTGATCAAAATCTCACCATCGGCACTGATGCGCCGCTCTACGCCCGGGAATGGCACGCCGACATAGCCGCTCGCGTTTAACGTGTTGGTGGTGGTGTGTGAATACGCAAAGTCCTCGGTCATGGCGTAGCCTTCCATCAGGTTTAGCCCTAGCTTGCGGTACCAGGTAATCAGCGCTGGTGGAATAGGCGCCGAGCCACTGCCGGCCAGCAGCACGTCATTCAAGCCGAGCTGGGTCAGCACCTTGCGTGCAACTATTTTGCCGAGGAAGGGTATCGATAGCAGTCGGTCAAGCTTTTTAGCCGGCATTTTGCTGAACACGCCTTGCTGAAACTTAAGCCACAAGCGCGGCACTGAAATGAAGGCTGTTGGTCGGGCCCGCTGCATGTCTTGCAAAAACGTTTCCAACGACTCTGCAAAAAAGATACGGCCGTTGCCCCTGACAAAACCCGAGCACTCTATCCAGGCACGTTCAAAAATGTGCGCCAGCGGCAAATACGACAGGGAGCGGTACACAAAACCAGCGCCTGCCTGCTGGTCGTTGTAGGCAGTGATGCCCTCGCTGGCCCGCGTGGCATGCTCAAAGCTGTGCATCACACCCTTGGGGGTGCCGGTTGAGCCAGACGTGTACATCAGCATGGCCAAGTCGTCTGGCTTGCGCTGCGGCTGGCCCGCCATGGGTTCGCAGGTTTTGATGATGTCTTCCCACGTTTGAAAGCTGTTTTCGGGGGCCAGCGGCAGCGCAATACAACGCAGCCCGGCGGGTATGCCTGGCATTTGTTGCGCCCACGTGTCCAGCTTGCCAACGAAGAGCAAGCTGGCACCACTGTGCTCCAACACGTACTTCACGGTTTCGGCTGACTCGGTCGGGAAGATGGCCACTGTGGTGTGGCCCGACATCCAGATGGCCAGCTCGGTCATGATGAAGTGCGCAGTGTTTTTTGACAACATGGCGATGCGCGAGCCGGGCTCAAAGCCGAGCGATTTCAAGTGCGTGGCCATGCGCCGTGCTTGGTCCATCATTTGCCGCCAGGTGTAGTCCACCACAACGCCTTTGCCCAAAGGTTGCGTCAGGTAAACGTGATCGGCCAGCGCTGTTTCATGCGCGTAAACATAGTCAAGAAGTAGTTTTGAGGTTGCCATGGTGTCTCCAATTGATTTGAGTGGATTTGTAGCGTTGCGCCACGTGAACGTCAGCTTAAGTCGGAGTTAGCGCCGCTGCAAGCCGGGCTTGCCCTGATGTGTCTCCTAGGGGCCTTGGCGCGTGCGCTCCAGTTTGCTGGTGTCGAGTTGCTTGGCGCGCAGCCGCGACAGCAGCTCGTCGTAGGCTTTGGCGTTGACGGTGGGGGTTCGGGACAACACCCACAAATACTCCCGTTTGGGCTCGCTAACTGCCACCAGTTGGTAGTCAGGGTCAATGTCTATCACCCAGTAGTTGCCCCATACAAACGGCAGAAATGACAGCCAGGCGGGGGCAAAGCGGACTTCCAGCTTGGGTGATGTTGCGTCGCCAATCTGCCGTGCCTGCCCCTGTGCATCAATGGCTTTACCGTCTTCTTGTGTGCAGCTGTTGAAGATGCGCACCGTGCCATCAGCCTGCGCGCTGTATTGGGCTACGGTGTTGCTAGTGCACTTTCGTTGAAAGAAGTTGGGGTACTTGGCAATTTCGTGCCACGTGCCCATGTAGCGCGCCACGTTCAGGCTGGGTATGGGTATCAGCGCTTCGTTTGCGATAGCAGCCATGCTTGTGACGGCGACAAGCAAGCCGCATAGGGTGGTTTTAAACATGGCTAGCCCGCAAGGCCTGCGTACACATTTTGCACATCGTCGTTGCCATCAATAGCCGCTAAAAAAGCCTCAACCTCGTTCATGTCGGACGCGCTCAAGCTGGCTGGGTCAATCGGGTTCTTGGCCTTGTAGCCCAGCTTGACCGACAGCACAGTAAAGCCTTGGGCGGGCAGGGCGCGGCTGACCAAATCAAGATCAGTCGGGTCGGTTAAAAACAGCGTGTGGCCCGTTTCCTCACCGGGCTCAAAGTCTTGCGCACCCGCTTCAATGGCCGCGGTCTCGGCATCAGCGCTGGGTGCAGTGGGTTCGGCCTCAATCATGCCAACATGGTCAAAGTCCCATGACACCGACCCAGACGAACCCAGTTGCCCTTTGCGAAACAGCACCCGCATCTCTGACGCGGTGCGGTTGTGGTTATCAGTCAGGCATTCCACCATCAGCGGTACCCGGTGCGGCGCAAAGCCTTCGTAAATAACGTGTTCAAAATGTACGGCGTCTGTGCCCGTGCCTGAGCCTTTTTTTATGGCGCGGTCAAGCGTGTCTTTGGGCATGCTGACCTTGCGCGCTTGCTCGACCAGCAGGCGCAGCTTGGCATTGCCCGCAGGGTCAGCCCCACCGCGCGCAGCCACCATGATTTCCTTGGCCAGCTTGCCAAACACCCGGCCCCGGGCGTTGGCCGCCAGTTCTTTGCCTTTTGCTTTCCATTGCGCGCCCATGATGTGGTTTCCTTGTTGGTTTTAACGTCGCTGATAACTATTGCTGCTGGCCGCTATTATCAACTTTGGCTTTTTGCATAACAACGCGTTTTAACAGGAAGAAGATCATGATCAAGTTCTACTACCACCCCTCGCCCAATCCGCTCAAAGTTGCTTTGTTTCTTGAAGAGTCAGGCATGCCGTATGAGGTAGTGCCCGTCGACACACGCAAGGGCGAGCAGCACCTGCCTGCATTTGTCGCTATCAACCCGAATGCCAAAACGCCAGCCATTACCGACGGTGATGCGGTGGTGTTCGACAGCAATGCTATTTTGCTTTATCTGGCTGAAAAGTCGGGCCAGTTTTTGCCTGCCAACACACCGGCTGCGCGTGGGCAAATGTTGTCCTGGCTGATGTTTGTGGCAACCGGTATTGGCCCTTATTCAGGGCAAGCGGTGCACTTCAAGCACTTTGCACCTGAGCCTAAAGAATACGCCGTAAACCGCTATGTGTTTGAAGCTGAACGTCACTATGGCATCTTGGATGCGCACCTGACTAACAACCGCTACATGCTGGGCGACGCCTACACGCTGGTAGACATGGCGGTGTGGGGCTGGGTGCGGGCAGTGCCGTTTATTTTGGGGCCGGATGCGATGGGAAAAATGCCGAATTTAAAGCGGCATTTTGACGAGATCAATGCCCGACCAGCAGCACAGCGCGCGGAAGCGCTGAAGGCCAAGTACACCTTCAAGACCGACATGGACGAGGATGCCCGCAAGCAGCTGTTCCCGCAGAATGCTCGGTTGGCGAAATAAGCTCCTAGACTCGCTCCGCAGCTTCCAACGTATTGACTAAAAGCATGGTGATCGTCATCGGCCCCACGCCGCCGGGCACCGGGGTGATGTAGCCTGCCACCTGGCTCACGCCTTCAAAATCAATATCACCGCAAAGCTTGCCTGCATCATCACGGTTCATGCCTACGTCAATCACTACCGCACCGTGTTTGACCATGTCTGCAGTCAACACATTGCGCTTGCCCACTGCAGCCACAATCACGTCTGCTTGCAGCGTCATGGCTTTTAAATCAGTTGTGGCGCTGTGGCAAATGGTGACGGTGGCGTTTTTTTGCAGCAGCATCAGCGCCATCGGCTTGCCGACGATGTTGCTGCGGCCAATGACGACCGCGTGTTTGCCTTTGAGGTCATAGCCAATCCCGTCATTAAGACTCTCCAGCATCTTCATACAGCCATACGGCGTACATGGCCAAAAGCCCGGTTGGCCGACCATCAGTGCGCCCGCGCTGGCCACGTGAAAGCCGTCCACGTCCTTGGCTGGCGCAATGGTTTCAATGACCTTGTGCGCATCAATGTGCGCAGGTAGCGGCAGCTGCACCAATATGCCGTGAATCGCTGGGTCGTTGTTCAGTGCTTCAACACGTGCCAACAAGTCCGCCTCGCTTAACGTTGCGGGGTGTTTGTCGAGGACTGAATAAAGCCCGTTGTCTTCGCAAGCTTTGACCTTGTTGCGCACATACACCTGGCTGGCCGGGTTGTCGCCCACCAGCACAACTGCCAAGCCGGGCGTGATGCCGCGTGCGCGTAGGGCAGCGGCGCGCTGGGCGACGCCAGAGCGCAGTTGCTTGGAAAGAGCGTTGCCGTCAATAAGTTGTGCTGTCATGGTTTTCTTTTGCCTTTGTTTTGGAAACCGTTGAGGTTGTCTTGCTCCTTCCTCTCCCGGGGGAGGCTGGGATGGGGAGACGCACGATGCTGGCATTGTTTCTGCGCTTGCCCCCACCCTGACCCTCCCCCGGCAGGGGAGGGAATAACACAAAATCGAGTTAAATAGTTAATTTTTGCCAATAAAAAAGCCCGCTAGCCCAATTAAAACGAGCGCGGGCAGCTATAAAAAATATAGCAATTTGTCTTTGGCTTCAGGCTTCTGGCTTCAGGCCTTGGGTGTGGTCGAGCCGAGTGCAATTTTCAGCAAATCAGCCACGGTGTTGGCGTTAAGTTTTTCCATGATGTTGGCGCGGTGCGCTTCAACAGTTTTGATGCTGATACCCAGGTCATCGGCTATTTGCTTGTTCAAACGGCCGGCCACGATGCGCTCTAGTACCTGTGATTCACGTGAGGTGAGTTTGGCCAAAAGCGCGTCGCGGCTGGCGGACTGCTGGTGACCCGCAAACGAGTCTTTGGCCTGGGCCAGCATGCGCTCAACCAAATTAACCAAAGCCTCTTCCTGAAATGGTTTTTGGATAAAGTCCATCGCGCCTTTTTTCATCGTGTTGACGGCCATCGGCACATCGCCGTGGCCGGTGATGAAGACGACAGGCAATGGCGACTTGCGCTCAACCAATTTGTCTTGCAACTCCAGTCCGGTCATGCCGCCCATGCGGATGTCGACAATCAGGCAGGCGACTTCACGTGGGTCGTAGCGGCTGAGAAAAGTTTCGGCTGAGTCATAGCAGCGCACCCGGTAGTCTTTGCCTTCTAGCAGCCACTGCAACGAGTCGCGCACGCCCTCGTCGTCGTCAACGACATAAACAGTGCCTTTTTTGGGAATCAAGCTCATACAAGACTTACTTTCTTAGAAGACTTTTCAAACAACTGCTGGCGTTGCATCAAGACACATTGCCTGCTGCAAAACCTGTAGCGACAAGTGCAGCATCGGGAAGGGGCTTGACAGGAATCCAGAAGGTAAACCGGCAGCCGATAACCACCTGATCATTGTAAAGGTTCTCAGCTTGCAGCCTGCCGTGGTGTGACTCAATGATGCTGCGGCAAAGTTTCAGGCCAATGCCCATACCCTCGGATTTTGTCGAATAAAAAGCTTCGTAGAGTCGGCTCATCACGTCAGGCGACAAGCCCTGGCCAGAGTCCATGACTGAAAACTCCACCACGCTCTGATCTTCAACAGTCTTGGGCACCACGCGCAGCTCTACGCTGCGGCGCGCCGCAGGCAGCTGTGCTTGTTCTATCGACTCAGCGGCGTTCTTCATCAGGTTGATCAGTACCTGCTCAATCAGAATCGGGTCGACCATTACCTCGGGCAAGCGTGCGGCCATGTAGTGTGACAAGCGAACGTTGTGGCGGCGCAGTTCAATGTCGGCCAACTCCATTGCGTTGCTGACCAGAGTGGCTACGTCGGCCAGCGTACGATTTGGCTCACTGCGTTTGACAAACGAACGGATGCGCTGAATGATTTGCCCCGCACGGTGCGCCTGCTTGGCGGTTTTCTCCAGCGCTAGCAGCAGGTCTTCAGTTGAAATTTTTTCGCCCTTGATGCGCGTGACCATGCCATTGCAATAGTTGTTAATTGCCGTCAGCGGCTGGTTTAGCTCGTGCGCCACGCTAGACGCCATCTCGCCCATGGTGATCAGTCGGCTGGCGGTTTGGGCGCGTTCGTTTTGCTGGGCGGCCTGGGCCTCGGCGTGGCGGCGCGGCGTGATGTCGGTGGCAATCACCATTTGTGCCAGGCGGCCGTCAACCCAAGTCAGGTAGCGCGAGCGCACCTCAAGCCATTTGCCAAGGTCAGGCACATAGATTTCTGCGTTTTCAGTTTGTGCCGCGGTCAGCGTGTCAGTCGGCAAACCTGCCAAGCCGTCGACAGCGTCAAGTGAATCGTCGCTGGTCGGCGTTGTGGGGACACCGGCTTGGGCTATCAGGTTCATGTGGCCAGACACTTCAGCCTGGAACCACGACCGGTACAAGCGATTGGCAAACAGCAGCTCTTCGCTGCCCAAGGGTGCTACAGAAACCGCAGCGTCCAGCCCTTCAAGAACGGTAGTAAATCGCTCATACGAGGCCGTCAACTCATCGCGAATGCGCCTCGGCTCGGTGATGTCGGTCATCGAGGTCATCCAGCCGGTTTGCTGGCCTTTGGGGTCAATCAGTGGCGACACGTACATGCGTGCATCAAAAATTTCACCGTTTTTGCGCTGTACGCGCACCTCAAAGCCAGCCGGTGGCGCGCGGCCTGCCAGCTCTTCATTGAGCAAACCCATCGAGGTTTCAACGTCGTCCGCAGGCCAGTGTGGAAATGGCGGTTTTCGGCCCACCAAATCAGATTCTTGCAAGCCGGTCATATGGCAAAACGCTGGGTTCACATAGCTGATGCGCCCTAGCATGTCCATTGCGCGCATGCCGGTAGCCATCGAGTTTTCCATCGCCCGGCGAAAATTGGTCTCTGTCACCAGCGCCTTTTGCGCTTGCATTCTGCGGCGCGTGTGCCGCCAGTTGCCGAGCAACATCCACACCGTCAACGCGCTCAGCGCACTGACCAGCCAAAAAAAGCCGCTGCCCACCACGCCCAGTGATGTTCGGTAGCCCTGAGCTCTGATCAACAGGCCATTACCCACTGGTGACACGGGGATTTCATATTCAGATGCGGCGTCTGCCCAGGGCAGCAGCCGCACGGCTGGGTTGCGCGCGGGCGGAAAGTCGCCCGCCAGTATTTTGTTTTTATCGTCGATCAAAGTTACCGCGTATTTGGCGGTGACTTCCGTCGGCACGCCAAAGCGAAGCAGCCCGTCGATGGCGTACTCACCCATTACTACGCCGCCAAACTTGCCTTGGTCATCCAGCGGGATCAGTATTTGCAGCGTGGGGGCGTTGTAGTTGCTGCTGCTTTGCAGATTGAGCGGTCGTGAGTAAACCGGCTGACGAAGGTCTCGCGCCAGCCCATAGGTGCCGTCGGTGTCACCCGCTTTGAGCGGCTCACCCACCGCGCGGGCTTGCGGCGGATTGGCGCTTGCCGAGGCGTAGCTTGCTTTGATACGGCGTTTGGCATCTACCCAAGTTACCGCCAACAATTCTGGGTACTGGTTGACGAGCGACTCGGCCTGCGACGTGAACTCTTCCGCATCGATCTCTTTGTTAGACACGTCGCGGCCAATTCGCATCAGTTGCTCTTGCCGCTCTAGCAGCCGCAGGCGCAAGCGCTGCTGGGCGTATTCCACATCACGCTTTAGAGCTTGCTGCTCACGGTCAATTTCTTCAATCCGCAAATAACCGAATGCTGCAATCACTGCCGCCAAAAACAGCAGCACGGTCAGCAACGGCCCCAGCATCATCACCCGGTCTTGGCGGGCAGGCGACTGCTTGCGCCACCACTTGCGCCACCACGCAATGTTGCGCGGGCTGTCGGTGGCGTCAGCCTTGGCTGTAGGCAAGGAGGCGGGCGATAAAAGTTTGCTGTTGGCCATAGGTGTGAAGCCAAAGTTTAAGTGTTTTGCTCAGCGGCATACGGGTTAACCGGGACAAGAGAAGGTCAAATATTTCTTAATATGAAATACAAAAGCACCATTTGAAATTTGCTAAGAAATATGCGAAACTAGAGGCTTGGGCCTAAAACAACGTTTACAAACGTTGGCAAGCACAAGTTTTATGCGCCTAGCCACATCAGGTTTTGGTGCGAACATCAGCAGCTACTACACAGCAGGAGACAAGACATGGCGGCCAATCCGATTGAAGTGCCTGGCGCACTAGACAAACATGCAATCGACAAAGATGTGCAAGAAACCCGAGAGTGGATGGACGCGCTGACCGCTGTGATCGACAGCGAAGGCCCGGAACGCGCTCACTTTTTGCTCGAGCAATTGCTGGAACACGCCCGGCAAAAAAGCATCGACATGCCTTTTTCAGCCACCACGGGTTATGTCAACACCATTGAGCCCGAGCAGGAAGAGCACGCACCCGGCAATCTTGAATTTGAAAAGCGCCTGCGCGCCTACATGCGCTGGAACGCGATGGCGATGGTGGTCAAAGCCAACCG
>JAYWFR010000123.1:0-11522 GCA_043778695.1 Polaromonas sp.
CGGTGCGGGCCGTTGAGCTGGCTGTGCCCTCAGGGATCGCCGCAAAGTCCGCGGCTGTGCCGCTGACCACCGGGCGGTCGTTGACCGGGATCACGCCAATGGTCAAAGTGCCCGTGGTTTCAGCTGTTGGGTTACCCGCGCCGTCTTGGCTGGTCGCCTTGATGGTGAGTGTTGCTGGCGGCGTAGCAGTGCTGTTGACGTCGGCGGGCGGTTTGATGCCAAGCAACTGAACGTCGTCCGCAGGAATGGTGAACACATCGGTTATGCCATTTGACGTGAAGGTAGTCCCGCCACCAATCAATTGCCAGCCCGCAGGCACGCCACTGACGGTGACCGTTGGCAAGCTTTCTGGCGTGCCCACCGTATCGGACGGCGTTACCTTCAATCCGAGTGCAATGGTGGTGTCTTCCAACCCTGTTGCAGCGCCAGCGACGGTTTGCGTAGGGCTATTGCCCAAGCCAGTACCCAGCGCCAGTGGGCTGGTGTTTTTCGCGCCGCCCGAGTTGGTGTTGCCAATAGTCAGGAGCGGCGCATCCGAGACTGGTTTGACGTTGATGTTTATCACGTCGGTGTCAGCCAGATTGTCCGGTGAGCCAACGCCGCCTGCTTCACGCGGCAGCAGTGGATCGCCGCCGCTCGTGCCGCCTTGACCGCGGTCGTTCGTCTTGATCGTCAGAATCGCCGGTCCACTGAAGTTATTGGCGGGTGTGTACACCAGCGTGGCCAGGGCGGCATTGATTTGGGCCTGAGTGCCTTCGACGGTGATGGTGCTGCTGCCGGTTGCCCCGCCTGTAACAGTGGTTCCGGTCGTGGTCAGGGCCAGGGTGCCGTTGGTCACCGTCACAGTTGTGCTTAACAGGCCATCGCCACGGCCTCCGTCCGGGTCAGTGATCGAGATCACTGCCGGGTTTGCGCCTACCCCGTTGAATACGAGCGGCAAATCCTCGTTGGAATCTATCGCCGCCGCTGGAAATGTACCGCTGCCGCCGTAAAGGTTTTGGGGCGGATCATTCGGCTGAATGTAGCCAAAATCACGAGTCGGCGTGGCACTGCCTTCTCCGATCGTGAGTGTGCCTATGGCGAGCGTGCCTGTGGCTCCGTCGATACGGTCAAACCGGTTGGCAAGTACGTCATTGTCAGCGCCGTCACCGCTGTCGGCGCGCGCGACTGTGGTGGGCACCGTAATTTTGTAGCTGCCAGCTGGAAGCGCTCCGAAACTGTACTGCCCGCTAGCATTAGTGACGGTGGTGATGGTCCGGTTGTCGTCTGGGGCAGAAAAGTCGCCGTCGGCACCCGCCCATGTCAACGTAACATTAACGCCTTCCAGAACCTTTTCTCCGAAGTCAATTACGCCGTTGGCGGTGTTGGTGTCGTCCCATAACGTGCCAGACAGGGTGCTTACGCCAGCCGGATCCACATTACGGTAGTTATTGAGCAACCCGTTGTTGGTAATGTCGTTGGCAGGAGACGTGTTTTGTGCCGCAAGCACGCCAATGCGCTCGCCTCCCGCAGTGCCGTCAACTGCCAGAACAGAGCCAGCAAATCCAACCGTCCCGATTGAGCCAGTAGCAATATCCGGGACGCTTGAAAATACGACCTGCGCGTTGGTTAGCGGCGTTGCGGCAATTGCTGCATTGGTAGAAGGCACAACGGTGTCGTACTTGATGACCACCTTGGTGCCAACAGCGACGTCACCCAGATTTAAATCAACCACGCCGCCGGTGATGGTGCCGCTGCGGCCCAAGGCCGGGTCGGTGAATGCTGTAAGCGTAACAAAGCTGGTGCCGCCGTCGAGCGAGATAAGCACATTGCTGGCCGTTGTGGCACCCGGAATTGAATCGCGGAACTGCGTATCGTAGGCAGCGGTTGCGCCGTTGCTGGTAAATGAGTTTTGTACGGTAACCAGGTAGCCGCCTGGTGTCGTGCTGTCTTGCGTGCCCGACGGAAAATCGACAATTGTTTTCGACAGGTTGCTGATGTTGGGCTCAACCACCACGTCGCGCGTGATGTTGCTGGTGCCCAGGACGCTGGCTCCGCTGGTAACAGCGAATTGCGTGTCTAAATTGGTACCCGACTGGTTTGCAATATCGTTTTTCACCACTGCATTGAATTCGATCACCACGTATTCAAAATCGGTGTCGTTGTCGTTGTTGGTAAGTGTGCCCAACTCAAAGCGTGGTGCGGTTAGAGAGCCCGCGCCAGTGACCACGGGTGTTATGGCTACCGTGGGAGCAGTGCCTGGGGCGCGCGTGGGGTTCGCGCCCGTCAGGTTGTTTTGGATGGTGCCGAAGGCATCGACACTGCCTGTACCAGTGCCGTCACCTTGCCGGGCCGCAACGTCATTGCCAGCAAGGCTGCTGGCGGTCATGCCGCTGTCCGACACCAAGGCAACGGTGGCATTGCCCAAATACTCATAGCCCGCTGGCAACGTCGGCGTGAGCGCAAAGTTAGGAATCGAGCCCGCCGGTACCCGCGTGACCATCCGAAAGCGGGTGATCTCGCCGACCGCCATATTTTGTGCGATGCCGCCCGATGGCGAACCGTCGCTGGTGTTGCCACCAGCGTTGTTGGCATTCGGGCTGGTGTCGAGCAAGCCGCCGATGCGGGACAGCACGGGTTGTGTCGGCACTACCGGCACGATGGCGCGTGAAGCGGTCTGGTAGTTGTTCAGGCCGTTGCCCTGAGACGCCTGGTTGGGCGTGCCGCCCGACGAGGTTCCGGTGTAGACGTCAATCGCGGTGCCGCCAGTCAACAGGTTGTTTGCGCCGCCGCGTTCACCTGTGGGGTCGTTACCGTTGAGCACTGAGCGGTCCAGGCTGGTCCACTTGGTAGTGGCGTCGTTGTTGACGCTCGTTACCGCCGCAATGGTGGCGTTGGCTTTGCCGCGAACCGTCACGCGAATGGTGCCGCTCGGATCCAGGTCGTAGTTGTTGGCGGTGTTGAATGTCAACGTGCCGCCAGCTGTGCTGAAATCAGCCGTGGTCAGCGTTGCTGCGGCGCCATTTCTAAAGGCGCTGGTCGATGTGGTGACAGTGTTGGGGTTAATTGGAGATTCGACTGAAACCAAACTAAAGCCCTGAAACTGACTTGGCAGCACGTCACTTAACGACAAGTCCCAAGCTTTGACGCTGCTGGTGTTGGTCAGCAAGATGGTGAACTCGACTTCGTCGTTCTGGTCAGCCTCGGTGCCTTGCTGATCGCCGGCAGCTGGGTCGATGTCCACAATCTTCATTGTTTTAACAGTGGTAACCGTTGGCTCAACGATGGTGATGGTTGGATCATTGGCGGTGGTAGTGTCGGCAATGATGCTGACCACTGCTGCGCCGCCGCCGGTAGCACCGTCGGTGTCGGTAAATACACCCGAGCTACTTGTCGTCAGTTGCGTGCCTTGCTGGCTGGTGACAACGTTGACTGCGGTCACACGCACGCGCACGATAAAGCTGTTATTGCCGGTGTTGTTGTCGTTGGGCGTGACGATGGTGCCCAGGCTGACGCGGCCGCCCACGCCAGAATTACCCAGCGTACCAACAGCAACGCCGCCGGTTTGCGGGGTCATCCCGCCAATAAATGCCCCAGTTGGCGCCGTGTTGGCGGCAAAGTCTGCCGTCAGCTCGCCGTTAACGCCAATACCGTTTGCACCCGTGCCCCCCGTGGTGGTGATGATGTCGTAGCCAATGCCGCTGTTGTAGGTGGAATCAATCGCCAAGCCTGCTGGCAAATTGATGTCCGCAAACAGCGCAGTCGTTTGACCTTCGGGCACGGTGACTTTGATGTCAAAGTAGCCTTTTTCGCCAATCACCAGGTTGCCGCCCGTGGTGTGGCCTTGGTTGGAATCGTCATTGGTGGCGGTCTTATCGTTGGTGCTGTTGCCTTGCCAGCGAATATCAACTGTGGGCTTTGCAATCTCTAGCTGGGCATCGTCACGCACCTGGCCACCAGTTGCGGCGTTTAGCGTGGTGGTGAAGTCAGTACCGCCATTGACAGATGAATAACTGTCAACCGCCAAGACGGAGGTTGAGTTTTTAGCTGCAATCGCTTTGGCACCCGTGCCGTCATCGGCAATCACGTCATAGCTGATGACGACGATGTTGGAGCCGTCAGCAACTTCAGCACCGTCAGCTGTGCGGCCCTTGCCGAGCTTGGCGGTAGTCGCGCCGTCAACCAGCTCGATGATGGCTCTACCGCTACCGTCGATGGTGACCGTGTAGTCGGCACCTGGGTTGAGCAAAACACCAGCGCCAGTGCGTACCTGAAAGTTATTGCCAGCAGCGGTTGCGTCAAAACCCAACGACACGAACTTGTAGCCCGGTGGCGGGTCAATCGCGGTGGTTTTGACGTCAAACGCACCAGAACCGCCTTTGTTTTGAATTGCAAAGCCCATGCGTAATACGTCGCCCGCGTCAACATTGGTGACGTTGCCGTTGATTTGGCCAGCAGACGTGAGCGTGGTGCTAAACGGCGCTGTAGTTGCGGCAGTGCCAGCATCAGGCACAGTGCCCAGCCCGGTGTTGCCGGTGATAGCGCCGCCTTGGCCATTGACTTTGGATAAAACGCCCAAGCTCACCACCAAGCGCGGCTCGGCCCGCACAACTTGGATGATGGCGTCGTCTGGCAGCGGCGTGGCTTGCGATACACCGCCGTTGCCTGATCGGTCTGCCGTCTCACGCCCTTGGGTTGTCAACAGCAGGTTGTCAGCATACGGTTTGTCGCTGGCCTTAACCGTGAACAAAATGTCGATCCGATTGTTGGCCGGGTCGCTGGCTGGCGTTTGCGCGTTGGTGGGGCCGCCGCTGCCGCCGGGATTACCGGTTTGCGATGACGACTTGTTGATGGTGAAAGCCACTGAGTTGCCACCGGCAGCCGTTGTGGTCGCGCTAACCACATCGGTACCCAATGACCCCAGCGTGACATCAGACTGGTTGTGGCTGGGGCCAAGGGTGTACGCACCGGCTTGAGCCCAATTGGCGGAGGGGCTGTTGCCCGTAAAGCTGGCTGGTGCGGTAACTGCATTGAGGGTTGCGTTCGTCGTGCCATTCAAGTCCGGGTCGTTGGCCTGAAAAATCGGGTCAGGCAAAAAACCTTCAAGCTTGATGTCGTTGAAGTCGCCTTGCGTCAAGTTGTAGCGCAGGCGGTAGGTCACGTTGTCACCCGCAGCGATGATGGGTTTGCCGCTGGCATCCTTTGGGACTGAACTGTTGCCGACTAACACGCCATTGACCGCGAACAGCTCTAAATCGAGCTTGCCGTCTTTGACGCTAACGCTGGCCGCTGACGTGTCGGCATTGATGATGGCACTACCGCCACCGTCGAGCGCCGCTGTGACGGCCGTTGGGCCGGTTTTCTTCAACAACTCGCCGCTGATGCGCACATCGTTTTTCAGCAAATCGTTTTCAAGCAATTGTGAGCCGGTTGATGCGCCGGTGGTGTTGCCATTGGCTGCCACACGGTACACATCGCGCACCTTCGCTTTGTAGGTGATGGTGACTGTGGTCAAGCCTTGGCCCGATGATGAGCCGAACGCATCACCCAACAAGTCGCCAGCTTGTGCGCCGGTGATGCTAGTGTTGCCGCCCGTTTTGGTAACGATAGCGTTGCTCAGATTGAACTGCAACACCTGCTTGCCGTTGCCGCCGACTTGCGTGCCAGCTGTGCCGGGGTCAACGTCAATGCTGGCCGGTGTTTCATTCGATTGGGTTTTGACGGTGGCAACACCGGTGGTGGCGTCGTTGGTGGTGCCGGTGAACACCGTCAGATCGGGTGCCGTGATCGGCATGCCCGCCAAAGCCTGGCCATTCACGTTGCCTGACGTGATCGTCATGGAGCCCGGCACAAAATCAATACCGTCAGCCAGCGTGTCGGTGATGATGACATTGCGCACGCCGTAAAAATCGCCGACCTGCACGGTCAGGGTGTAGGTCAGTTCATCGCCAGAACGCACGCCGTTCGGATTGGCTGGGTCCAGCAGGTCAGGCGTGGCACCAGCGACGGTTTTTTGAATTTGGATCGTTTGGTAGTTGATGACAATGGCCGCTGGATCCACAACGAAGGCATTGTTTTGCGGGTCATCGCTGTCAGCAAACTTGACATTGCCGGTATGTTTGGCGTCAAAGCTTTGAGGAACATCAAGTCCGGTTGCGGGGTCAATGACCGTGTCAGGAATGAAGTAGTTGAGCTGCAAACCCAAAGCGCCGCCGTTTGCACCGCCTACAAAGGACGTATTGGCAGGGGCTATTGCTATTAAATCAATAAAGTTGTTAGCTGGCGAAGTTGGCCGGGCAATCGTCCAAGCACCTGTCACAGGGTTACGAACTGGCAAATTAGGTGTTGTGCCGTCGTCGTAACCAGCAGCGCCACCAACAGGGTTCAGCAAAGACGGCGTTCCAGTAACTTTATTAACGACAAATATCGTGGTGCCAGCAACAGCAGAGTCGGTGATCGCGCCGCCAAAAGATGCTGGGTTAAACGTCAGCTTGACGTCGACCAGGGGGTCAAAATTGATGTTGCTGGGTACCGACAAGCGTGACACAAAACGGTTGGTGGTGGCGCCCGGATTGGCTGCGTTGATGGCCCCGTTGTTACTAAGTACAGTTTGGTTGGGCGCAATGCTCAAGTCAGCAATGAAATACTGTTTATCGTTGGCACCTGGCACCTGCTCCAGCTCACGCGAACTGTTGATGTACGACGTTTTGTACCAAATCGGGTTGGTTGAAGCGGTGGCGGTGGCGCTTTGCAGAACCGGCTCGTTTTCAGCAGCTGGCGTGTTGCCGTACAAAAACAATCCTCGGCTAGAGATGTTGGTGTTCACGCCGCCAGCGTTTTCACCGCCTTGAACAACCGGGTTGGCTGAGTCAGCGTTTGCACCCACGTTGTATTTAAAGTCAATTTTTGCAGCCGGGTTGGTGGCTGTGAAGCTGCCGAAAGGCAGCTGATAAATTACCAGCGTATCGCCTTCGCCCATGCCGTAGTCAGCGGCGTTAAACACCAGGGGCGCGCCAGTTGCCGGGTCGATCACTTTCGTTGATGACGCGACACCACCGGCAAAGGTCAAGACGTCGACATCAGGCAATGCCGAGCCTAAAAACATACCGCTGCCGGGCACGTAGGTGATGCCTTCGTTCGCGTTGCTGATTGGGTCAAGCGCCGAAGGGGCCGCACGGTTGCTGTTAAAGGCCACCGCCACGTACGGCGCGTAGCCGATGGAGCCCGTGCTGCTAAAAGTAACTGAGCCGGGCTGGTTGGTTGCGCCAATCAGCGTTTCAGCGGGCAAACTCAGGGTGGTGACAGGGCCAGCGGGCAACAAATCGGCGTAATTGTCCATCGCGCGCTGTGAAAACGCAAAGCGTGAATCACGCTGGCCAACGTTAAATTCAAGCACCCAGTTGCCGCCCTTGCTGGCAGCGCCGGTGTCATCAACTGAGGCCGAAATATCGGCCTGGGTCAAATCAGCCAGCTTTTGTACAAAGCTTTGGCCCTTGTCGCCTTTGGCCACGTCGCAGCCCAAGATCAAAATATCCGCCCCTGCTGTCATGCCGCTGTGCCAGCCTTGCAGCTGTGCGGCTGTGCCCGGGTCGTCCAGCGCGGCGCTGTTGAGTGTGGCGCTGCCCAGGCGAATCGCTCCAGATTCGCCGTGGCTGACAATTTGCAGACTGCTGACGTTGCCGGTGCTGCCGAGCAGTTGGCTGATAACGGCTACGCCGTCTTCGTTTTCACCAACAATGCGCACCGTGGCTGACGGGTCGATGTCTTTGAGTAGCTCCTGGTAGTTGGCAACCCGTGAATCGATGACAACGACTGTGTTGCCTTTTTGAACCGCCAACGTGGGTAGGCTCGCCAGGTCAGCGCCGCGCTCGCCGCGCTCAGCGGCACGGGCTTGCTCAGACGCGATGCGCTGGGCTTCCATGTGTTGCGCTTCGGGGTTGTCAAATTGGTGGTCAGCGGCAGCAACACCGGCGGCGTCAAACAAAATCCGGGCTTCAAGCGCGGCGTACTGTTTACGTGGGCGCATGACCGCTTGCGCTGCAGCAGCAACATTGGCGAGCTGCGGCTTGGCAGGCGCCGCGCCAACGCGGCCGAGTTGTTCAAATTTTGAGGTTAAAAGATTTTTAATTTTCATTTTTCAACTTTCACGACCGATTGATAACGAATCTGAACTCTAACTTGAAAGGGAGCACTGCTTTTGATTTGGTCTGCACTTGAGCCGTCAATAAACCGCTGTTTAGCGGCGTATGTCACGCTCCAGCGATAGGATCCCGGCAAATGAATACCAAATGAGTAACCCGAGAATATATCACGCGATTTTGACTTTTTACCCCGCCAAATAATGTTGGGTGGAGTGTGACGTTGAGTGTGACGTTGAGGCTGATTTTGAGGATGAGGTTGAAGCTGACGTTGAGGATTTTTTAGCGGCACGTTTTTATCTCGCTTGTTACAACGAGCGAGCCCTTTCGCCCCCAACACGCCAATGTTGGCGGGTCGGTCAAAACCGCGCCACTGGCTCGTACCGATTTAACCAGCGCGTCATTTCGTCCAAACGGCAACCCCGCAGAATGTTTTAGCCGCGCCCGCCGCTTGTAGGGGCAATTAGCTAGTGGTAATTAAGTAATAGTCATTAGATAAGAGTAATAAGGTGTAAATTTTTTACTTTTTATTGACGTCCGAGTTTTTATTGCGTGTGATGAAGCCGCCCGGACTACATCCGGCTCGCCGTGCGTACACTTGTCTATCATTTCACATCTCCAAGGACATTTTCATGAAGCTTTACTACTCTCCCGGCGCCTGCTCCCTGTCAGTTCATATGGCCTTGCATGAAGCAGGCATGACTTTTACGCCCGTTAAAGCGCCCACCAAAACCCACCTGCTAGAAGACGGCACCGACTACTACAGCATCAACCCGCTGGGTTATGTGCCGCTGCTGGAGCTAGATGACGACACCCGCTTGACGGAGGCACCAGCGCTGCTGCAATACATTGCCGACCAAGTGCCTGAAAAAAACCTGGCCCCCGCCAATGGCACCGTTGCCAGGGCTCGGGTCAACGGCTGGCTGGCGTTTATTAGCAGCGAGCTGCACAAAGGCTTTGCGCCCCTGTTTAGCCCTACCACCCCGGCCGACTACAAGCCGGCGGTGATTGACAAGCTGCTAAAGCGCCTGAGCTGGGTAGACGAGCAGTTGGCCGGCAAGCAGTACCTGATGGGTGACACGTTCAGCCTGGCTGACTTGTACCTTTTCAACGTGACCAACTGGGCACCCTTGGTCAAGGTTGATATCTCTAACCTGGCCAACATCGCCGCGTTTCGCGCCCACATGGCCCAGCGGCCAGCGGTGCAAGCGGCGATGCGTTCCGAGGGGTTGATGAAGTAGGAGCGGGTTTAATCTTGCAATGACGCCGGAATATCCCGGCTCATATGCACCAGACGAATCACCCACAAGTGCTCAGCTTGTTCGACGTAAAAGAGGCTGAAAGGAAACTTGTTTAACACCCAAAACCTGAGACCAGGCAAGCCCAGTTCCTGTGCGTAGCGGGGTAAGCCGCTCCCGGGTGCGCGCTGAATGTGCGCGACTGCTTTTTCAAGCGCATCCAGGAATGCATTCGCCATGTGCGGTGCCTCAAGCAGATAGTGGTCAAGCGCGTGGTCAATATCTGCCCGCGCCTTTGGGCTACGTAGAACAGGCTTCAAGCGCGTTTGCCCTGAGCAACCCTTTTACGCAAGCCTGTAAAGAAATCGGCGTCCATTGCTCCTTCAACGCCTGAACGCATGCCAACCAGCAAATGCTCTTTGAATTGGCGCTTGTCCTGGTCCTGGCGAATCAGCTCACGCATGTATTCGCTGGAAGTACCGTAACCCTCGGTTTGAACCAGCGTGTCAACATACGCCTTGAGACTATCGGGCAGTGAAATATTCATGGTGGTCATGGTGCAAAGCTTAGCATTTTTGGCAAACTTTGCCAACTTTTTCACCATCATCGCACCTGACCGACACTCATTCAGCAGATCGTCTTGCACGTGCCCCCTGCTTTTGCGCCAAACTCAACGCCTATCTCCATTTCAAAAGCTAACCCATGTCCTCCATGCCCACCTTGTTCGATCCCATCACCGCAGGCCAGCTGCATTTAACCAACCGCATCGTCATGGCGCCGCTGACGCGCAACCGCTCGCCTGATGCGATTCCTGGGCCTTATGCGGCGGCCTACTACACCCAACGCGCCACGGCGGGGTTAATCATCACTGAAGCGACGGCCATCAGCCAGCAAGCACAGGGCTATTCAGACGTGCCTGGCCTGTACGGCACCGAGCAGCTGGACGAATGGAAAAAAGTGACCCACGATGTGCATGCTGCGGGCGGCTGCATCGTGGTGCAGCTGTGGCATGTGGGCCGGGTGTCGCACACGTCGTTGCAGCTTGACAATGGCGCGCCGGTCGCGCCGTCGGCCATTGCCGCCAAAACCAAAACCGTTTTGATCAAAGACGGCAAACCCGCGTTTGTTGAAACGTCGTTGCCGCGGGCGCTGCGTGCTCAAGAGTTGCCCGAGCTGGTGCACAGCTACCAAATTGCCGCCCGCAGTGCGGTGGAAACCGCAGGCTTTGACGGGGTAGAAATCCACGCGGCCAACGGCTACCTGCTGGACCAGTTTTTAAAAACTGGCGCTAACCACCGTAAAGACGACTACGGCGGCAGCATTGAAAACCGCGCCAGACTGCTACTAGAAGTCACCCGCAGCGTAGCTGGTGCAGTAGGTGGCGGCCGCACCGGCATACGCCTGTCGCCGGTGACCAAAGCCAATGACATTGACGACGCAGATCCACAGCCGCTGTTTGACTATGTGGTGCGCGAGCTGGCCTCTTTGCATCTAGCCTACATCCACATCATTGAAGGTGACACGGGCGGCGCGCGCGACATGGCAGAGCGCCCGTTTGACTACGCCGCGCTCAAAGCCGCGTACCGCCAGGCGGGCGGCAAAGGCGCATGGATGGTCAACAACGGCTATGACGAACAGCTGGCTGAAACTGCTTTGAAGGACGGCGATGATTTGGTCGCTTTTGGCAAGTTGTACATCGCCAACCCGGACTTGGTGGCACGCCTCAAAGCGGGCGGGCCATTTAATGAGAACCACAAGGCCACCTGGTACGGCGGCGGGGCAGAGGGCTATACCGACTACCCAACGCTACAAAAATAATAGCTGCAAGCGCATATATTACCTGGGCTACAGGCCGAAAATGACAGGTAAATAATAAACACTCAGTCTCGCTCACTCCTTCCCCTTCCGGGGGAGGAAGCAAGGCAATCGCTGGCTGGATAGTTGCAAAAAACCACTAAAACTCAGTGTGCAGCCGCACACTGAACACCTGGACCGGCCCACGGTCAGCGTTGTACGCCGGGTTGCGAATTAACTGCGCGCCCAGGCTCAACGCGCTGCGTTGCAAAACCCCGATGCCGAACGCGTAATAGCCTTCCACAATCGATTCAGCCCGGTAGTTAAGCCGCCCGTCACCGACAAAAAAGCCATTGCCCCCGGCAGCCAAAAA
>JAYWFR010000124.1:0-4871 GCA_043778695.1 Polaromonas sp.
CAAGATTCAGCGGTTTAAATTACGCCAGCAAGCGCCCCGCGCCGCGCCGTCAGGGGTTTGACTCTATGCCGGACAAAGCCCCGCGCGGGTATTATTTCAACCGGTGAATTTTTTCAACTGACTGATTTGACAAGGAGTTTTCAATGACCTCTCGCCGCCTAGTTTTGACCCGCAGTGCCGCGATGGTGGGCGCTGCATCCACCGGCTTGCTGTTGCCTGAAATCGTGCGCGCGCAAGCCGCCAAGGTGCGTGTTGGCTTGATGTTGCCCTACACCGGTACCTTTGCCCAGCTAGGTGTGGCAATTGAAAACGGTTTTCGCATGGCCATCAACGAGCAAGGCGGCAAGCTGGGCGGGCGCGAGATTGAATACTTCAAAGTCGACGACGAATCCGAACCATCCAAAGGTATTGAAAACGCCAACAAACTGGTGCAGCGCGACAAGGTTGATGTGATTGTGGGCACCGTGCATTCAGGCGTGCAAATGGGCATTCAAAAAGTTGCCCGCGACTCAGGCGTGCTGAGCTTGATCCCCAACGCAGGCGTACACGCCGCCACCCGCGGCCTGTGCGCGCCCAACGTGTTTCGCGCCAGCTTTAGCAATTCACAGCCCACCCGGGCGCTGGGAAAAGTCATGATGGACCGGGGCCACAAAAAGACCGTCTGGATCACCTGGAAATACGCCGCTGGCGACGAGGCCTTTGAAGGCTTTAAAGAAGGCTACACAGCTGCGGGCGGCACCATCATCAAAGAGTTGGGTTTGCCTTTCCCGCAGGTCGAATTTCAAGCGTTGCTGACCGAAATCGCGGCGCTCAAGCCCGACGCCGTGGCCTGCTTTTGGGCAGGCGGCGGCGCGGGTAAGTTCATTCGTGACTACGCAGCCGCTGGCCTGAAGGGAAAAATCCCACTGTACGGCTCAGGCTTTTTGACTGAAGGCGTGCTGGACGCCGCGGGACCAGCGGCTGACGGCATCATCACCACCATGCACTACAGCGATTCGCTAGACACGCCGCGCAACAAGAAATTCCGCCTTGACTACGCCAAGGCATTCAAGGCCCAGCCTGACGTGTATGCCGTACAGGGCTACGATACCGGCCTGCTGCTTGTGCAAGGCGCAAACGCCGTCAAAGGCGATTTGGCCAACAAGGCGGCGCTGTACAAATCACTCGAAGGCGCAGTGATTGACAGCCCGCGCGGCAAGTGGACCATGAGCGCGTCGCACAACCCAATTCAAGACATTTACGTTCGCCAGGTTGAAAACAAAGAGAACAAGGTGATTGGCGTAGCCGCGAAGGCGCTGGCGGATTCTGGTGCCGGTTGCAAGATGGCTTAATGGGTTTTACTCCTTCCCCTACCGGGGGAAGGCGGGGATGGGGGCACGCACAATGCAACTACTAACCAGGCACTTGCCCCCACCCTAACCCTCCCCCGGGAGGGGAGGGAACTGAACATCCTTTCTCCCGCTACGCAAAAGGAACCAAACCGTGCCAGCTAAAAAATGACCCTCACTACTTACCTGCTCTACCTGGCCGCCGTTGCACTGTTGGTGCTGTCGCCCGGCCCGACCATGCTGATGTGCATCACCACCGCTGTTGCCCATGGGCCACGCAAGGCGATGTTGTCTGCGAGCGGCAGCGTGACCGCTGTGCTGGGGGTGATGCTGTTGTCGGCACTTGGTTTGGGCGCGCTGCTGGCGGCGTCTGACGTGGCGTTTGCCATCGCCAAACTGTTGGGGGCTAGCTATTTGATAGCGCTGGGCATCAAGACTTTTCGAAGCCAGGGTACGGTGCTGGGCAACGATACCGATGCGGTGCCCGAGGCGATGACGGGCAGAGCCAGCTATGTACGCGGTTTTTTAGTTGGCGCCAGCAATCCCAAAGCGCTGCTGTTCTTTGCGGCATTTTTTCCGCAGTTTTTAAATCCCGATTTGCCGTTTGCGCCCCAATTCGCCATTTTGGCGTTGACCTTTGTCGCGTTTGAATTGACCGTGCTGACGATGTGCGCCGTTGGCGTGTCACGCATTGCGCCACTGCTGCGCCAAAGCGGCACCATGCGCTGGGTCAACCGGGTGTGTGGTGGGCTGTTCACACTGATGGGCGTAGCGCTGCTCTTTACTCGGCGTCAAGCTTAATTTGCCGTGGACTTGGCACAATTTTCAATCCAGCTCCTCAACAGCGTGCAGTACGGCCTGCTGCTGTTTATGCTGGCTGCGGGTTTGACGTTGATTTTCGGCATCATGGGTGTGGTGAACTTGGCGCATGGTAGTTTTTACATGCTTGGCGCTTATTTGGCCTGGTCGCTCAGCTCTGCTTTTGGTAGCTTGACGTTGGCGATTCTATTGGGCGCACTGCTTGCCGTCGCTTTTGGCTTGGCATTGGAGTGGCTGCTGTTCAGGCATTTTTACAAACGCGACCACCTTGACCAGGTGTTGCTGACCTTTGGTTTGATTTATATTTTTGAAGAGCTGCGCTCGATCGTTTGGGGCGACGATGTGCATGGCGTGACGATTCCTGACTTGCTGAGCGCGTCAATTCCGCTAACCGACAACCTGTCCTATCCGGTGTACCGCCTCTTCATGTCGGGCGTTTGCATTGCGCTGGCAATTGGCTTGTACTTGCTCATTTCAAAAACCCGGCTGGGCATGAAAATCCGCGCCGGGGCTTTCAACCGCGACATGGCCGAATCGCTTGGCATCAACATCAAGCTGATTCACGCCACAGTCTTTGCGCTTGGCGTTGGCCTGGCAGCCGTGGCGGGCATGATTGCCGCCCCGATCGCCAGCGTCTACCCCAACATGGGCTCGCAAGTGCTCATCATGTGTTTTGTGGTGGTGGTGATTGGCGGCATCGGGTCAGTGCGCGGCGCGCTGATTGCGGCACTGCTGGTGGGCCTGGTCGATACCTTTGGCAAGGTGCTGCTGCCGCAGGTAGCGGGCATGTTGGTTTATATGTTGATGGCGGCGGTTTTGTTATTCAAGCCTGAAGGCTTGTTCAAGGCGTGAGCGCAGAACAAGCTAACCTTGAAGTGCTGCCCACCAGCATCAAGCTGTTGCTGGGGATGGGCTTGGTCGCCCTGCTCGCCTTTCCTTTCGTCGGCACGCCGTTTTACACCGAGATGGTCACGCGCATGATGATCATGGCGATTTTTGCCATGAGCCTGGACTTGCTGCAGGGTGTCACCGGGCTGGTGTCGCTGGGGCACGCTGCTTACTTTGGCTTAGCGGGTTATGCGTTGGCTTTCTTGACGCCGCAGGGTGAAGCCGTCAGCCTGTGGTGGACATTGCCCGCCGCAGTTTTAGCGTCAGGCTTGGCCGCACTCATCATTGGCTTTTTTGTCGTTCGCACGCACGGCATTTATTTCATCATGGTCACCATGGCGTTTGCCCAAATGGTGTACTACCTGTTTTTCGACAACAAGGCGTTGGGTGGCTCTGATGGGCTGTACATCAACTTCAAACCCAGCACAGCGATTTGGGGTTGGCCAACTTTCGCTTCCTGGTTTGACCTGGACAACAAGCGCGTGCTGTATTACTTCACGCTAGCCGCGTTGCTGGCAACCTACGTCTTTTTACGCCGCCTGCTGTTTAGCCCGTTTGGCCGCACGCTAAGCGGCATTCGCGTCAACGAGCACCGCATGCGTGCCATGGGTTACGGCGTGTTTGGCTACAAGCTGGCTGCGTTTACCGTGGCGGGGGCGCTGGCTGGGCTGGCGGGTTATTTGTGGGGCGCGCAAAGCGGCTACATCAACCCGGAGCTGATGGGTTTCAACATGAGCGCGCATGCCATCATGATGGTGATCTTGGGCGGCATGGGCAACTTTGCCGGTGCCATCGTCGGAGCGTTTGCTTTTGAATATTTGCTGCATGTGTTCAAGGATTTGCCGACCATCGGTAGCGTGAGTCTGGGCAAGCACTGGCAGCTGTGGATGGGCCTGTTCATCGTGCTGCTGGTCACGTTTGCGCCGCGCGGTATTTTGGGTTTGGTGGAAACGTTTTTAAAGCGAAAGAAAGCTTCACATGAATGAAGTCTTGCTTTCAGCCAAAAACCTGACTAAAAAATTTGGTGGATTAGCGGCGGTGGATGATGTCTCCATCGACCTTCTGCGCAACCACATCCACGCGGTGATTGGCCCCAACGGCGCAGGCAAATCAACGCTGACCAATTTGCTGTCAGGTGACTTGCCGCCCACGTCGGGCAGCGTTGCGCTGGGCGGTGTCAACATAACTGGCTGGACGCCAGAGAAAATCTCACGCCAAGGCTTGGGCCGAAGTTATCAGAAAACCAATATTTTTTTGCCGTTCACGGTATGGGACAACGTGCACTTGGCTGCCCAGTCACGCGCACCGCAGGCACACAAGTGGCTCAGTAACGCTTCGCAATTCATAGCTACTAGCGCACGTGTTGAAAGGGCTATAGACCTTTCTGGCCTCAAAAATCGGGTGAAAAGCATTGCTGGCACCATCAGCCACGGCGAACAGCGCCAGCTAGAAATTGCCATGACGCTGGCCACTGAACCACAGGTTATTTTGCTGGACGAACCGCTAGCCGGTATGGGCGCGGTTGAAGCCGAACGCATGGTAGCGCTGCTGCTGGCGATTAAAAAAGACCACGGCATTTTGCTGGTCGAGCATGACATGGATGCGGTGTTTGCACTGGCTGACAAGCTGACGGTGATGGTCAATGGCCAAGTGATTGCCAGCGGGACGCCGTTAGAGATCAGGTCTGATGCGGGTGTGCAAGCCGCGTATCTTGGCGAGGAGCATTGATGGCACAAGACCTCCTCATCAACGCTCAAAACCTGCAAACCTACTACGGTGCCAGCCACATCCTGCGCGGCGTTAACTTTACCGTTGCACGTGGCGAAACCATTGGCC
>JAYWFR010000125.1:0-11366 GCA_043778695.1 Polaromonas sp.
ACAAAGTCCATTTTCTCAAATGCAGCGATGGCGATGTGCAGAGCATCAACTTGAGCCTTTGCGGGTAGCGCAGTGGCTAAAACCAGCGCATTCGCTAAGTCCAGAGCATCCAAAGGAATCTCCAGCAATTGCATCTCGTCAAGTACGGCAAGTCGTTGCTCGGCAGCTTGCGTGTCGCCCATAGCGGCTTCATTTCTTACAGCTTCGCTGTAAAACAGATCAAAAGCATGGCGCTGGTTTTGCCACCATTCGCGCGTCACTTCCTGATGAGCTGCCATCACCAAATCACGGCTAGGTCGAGCAGTTAAGTAGCTGATGACGGACGTTTCGACATACACACGTGGCTTCATCTTTGCATTGTAAGCAAGGCTAATCCGAGCTGCGTCTGGACTATGACCAAACGCACGCCACTGACTGATGCAAACGGCGAAGTCCGCGAGCTAACGGCTGCAGACCTGCGCCGTTTCAAACCAGCAGCCGAAATACTTCCGCCCGAATTACTCAAGACAATGGGTATCAAGCCGCGCGGGCCGCAAAAAGCGCCTACCAAGCAAGCCACCACCATCCGCTTGTCGCCCGATGTGATGGCCGCCTTCAAAGCTAATGGCGCGGGCTGGCAAACGCGCATTGATGCGGCTTTAAAAGACTGGCTGCGTACGCATTCGCCGGTTTGACGACCATTTTGCGCTGTTTTGACCCATTTTGGGCATCATTTAGGCCTGTAGCCCAATAAATACGGGGGCAAGCAGCTCCCAAATTAATAGTGATAAGACGCCGTTAATTCACAGGTGAGCAACATCAGCCGCCGACCTGGCCAATATCGCAAGCGTACGCATCGCTAGCCCGACCTACGGCTACAAAACCACTTCCAACGTCCTCACGCAGCAACGTGCCGTGCGTAGTTTTCAGGAAACCGTTTGGCAATTTCCTGCTTACTCTGCCGCAGCAATTCGATCTCGGACGATGTCAGCCGTCTCGGTCCGGGCGAGGTACCGAGCTTCTGATTCAGTAAGCGCGTCGAAGGTGTGAACGAAGCGTTTGATCCACCAGTTTTCAAGTTCTTGTCCATGTTTAGCCCTTAGTTCGTGAAGCCGTTCAGTCGTCAAAGCCAGCTTGGCAGAGTAGGGTTTGCCCGTCAAGGATTCCGCAGCCAAATACGCGGCCGCCATTCGATTCAATATGACCTGGCAAATTGGCGAGCGTACCGCCCATACCCACAAAGGCATCAACCAGCACGTTAGTGCGGCGCGGGTGAACCAAACCATCAAATTCCGCTTGGCGGGCCAATCGCCAAAACCCATCAGCCCCAGTATGTGACACGACATTGACCTGTACAACACCGTTGTCCAAAGGTCAGTCAAGTACCTGCCCGAGCCGTTCTGAAAAAACCTCAGGGATGGCATTCACACCTTCACGCTCAAGCGCGTGTGCGCCGACCAGCGTGGGTTTGGTAGCAGACGCAAAACGCCTCATCTCCAGCGCACGTTCCATATTGAAGGTACCAAGCACCAATGCAATGGCGGCATCATCGTCGCCAACCTTGGCCGCGCTGTAGGCCGGGTGCTGCTTAACCTCAGACTCACTAGCGTGAATCAACACCTCTGGAAAAACTCCCTAAGGTGTGCGCAGTGGCTTGACTATGTTTGTCATGTAGTCAATTTTCTCACGTAGGCACGTCGAATTCAAATCAGCCACGAGCGTTTGGGCAGCCGAGCCGCCAGCCACTCATGCACGTCAGAGCGAATGTTGCGGCCCGCAACCCGGAAGTCTTCAAACCGATTTGGAAAGTGCGGCAAATAGACCAGCGGCATCTTGGCTTGCTCGGGGCTGCGGTCGGCATTGCGGGCGTTGCAGCTGCCGCAGGCGGTAACCAGATTCATCCAGTTGTACGCGCCGCCTTTGCTTTGCGGCGTCACCTGCTCGGCTTGCGGGTCTTCGTCCTTAGACATGTTGACGCAGTACGCGCAGGTGTACCAGTTGCGCCGTAACAGCTGGAGCGCCGCCTGCTCTTCAGTGAAAAGGAAATCGTTGGCGGGTCGCCAGCAAAAGCCCTAAGAGGTGCGTTAGCAGCGCATGTCGGCATAACTGCCTTCATCCTCTGCCACATCAAACCTTCCGTGAATTCGCCAATTGCTCATTGGGCGTCGTGTTCTGTCGCATCCCTGAGCACCGTTCTGACAACAAGATTACGTTTCAACCTACAGCGACTTTGCCGCACGCACGAGAAGATGAAATTTGCACTCTTCATCAATTTTCATCTGCTTAAAAAGCGTTACAAGGCTAGATATGAACTCCATCATTTACATCGTCGGTCTGGTTGTCATTATCGGTGCGGTGCTGTCTTACTTTGGCATGCGCTGAGGCGGCTTCAGCTACATAAATTTCATAATTTAGGCTGGCAGCCCAATTAAATATTGCGCTAGTAGCTCTTATATCAATAGCAAACCTGCTTTCAACGCATCAATTCATATTCACCGCCCCGCTCTACCGCCCGCTGGTAAGCGGGCCGGGCGTGAATGCGCTGTAAATAGTCCATTAACTTTGGGCGGCTGGCGTTCAGCCCGCCGCGCGCTGCCGCCGCTTCGATGGGAAAGCTGAGTTGTACATCAGCAGCCGTGAAGTCATCGCCTACAAACCACCGGCTTTTGCCCAGCTCTGCTTCCAGGTAGTCTAGGTGCGTGTTGATTTGCGGCATGATAAAGCCGCTCTTGGCTTTGCTTGAGATGGCATTGGCTATTGGCGCGATGAAGGGCTTGACGAAAACCGGCATGGGCGTTGTTTCAATCTTGTCGAACACCAATTTCAGCAGCAGCGGCGGCATGAGCGAGCCTTCGGCATAGTGCAGCCAGTAGCGGTAGCGCAGGTAAGCGGGCAGCTCACGCGCTGGTGCTAAGCAGCCGTCGCCATAGCGCTCAACCAAGTATTCGATGATGGCGCCTGACTCAGCCAGCGTTAAATCGCCATCAGTCACCACAGGCGATTTGCCCAGCGGGTGCACCTTGCGCAGCTCGGGCGGAGCCAGCATGGTTTTTTTATCGCGCTCGTAGCGTTTGATGTCATACGCCATGCCAAGCTCTTCGAGCAGCCAGAGCACGCGCTGCGAGCGGGAATTATTCAAATGGTGGACCACAATCATGGCGAACTCCAAACGATGACAAAACGTCATTGTGCAGGCTGGCAGCGCGGTATTACAGCAAAGCCTAAAATCAAAAAGTGAACACACAAACCGCACCCTCGATTCTTAACGCTGACCTGCATTGCCACTCGGTGGTGTCTGACGGAACGCTCACCCCTGAACTGTTGGCAGCGCGTGCAGCAGCCAATGGCGTCGAGCTGTGGGCCCTGACAGACCACGATGAGGTTGGCGGCCAGCACCGGGCAGCGGCAGCCGCCAAAGCGCAGGGCATCAAGTACCTGACGGGTACTGAAATATCCGTCACCTTTGCGGGTGAAACGGTGCACATTGTCGGCTTGGGGTTTGACCCAGACGATGTTGCCATGGTGCAAGGGCTAAGAGACACACGCGGCGGCCGCACCGAGCGCGCCAAGGAAATGTCTGACGGCCTGGCCAAGGTCGGCATCAAAGGCGCCTATGAAGGTGCCTTGAAATTTGTCGGCAACCCGGAATTGATTTCGCGCACGCACTTTGCCCGCTTTTTGGTGGAAAGCGGCGTATGCAGCGAAACCCATGAGGTCTTTCGCAAGTACCTGACCGAAGGCAAACCAGGTTATGTGCCGCACCGCTGGGCATCACTTAAAGACGCAGTCAATTGGATCACGGGCGCAAAGGGCATGGCCATCATTGCGCACCCGGCAAGGTACAGGTTCACCCCGAATGAAGAGTACGCGCTGTTCACTGAATTCAAAGCCCACGGTGGGCGCGGTGTAGAAGTTGTCACAGGTAGCCACACGGCGGCTGAATACGTGAAGTACGCCGAAACTGCCCAAGAGTTCGGCCTGGCAGCTTCACGCGGCAGCGACTTTCATAGCCCGGAGGAAAGCCGCGTTGACCTGGGCACACTGCCGTTTTTGCAAGGTGCTTTAACGCCGGTATGGGAGCTGCTGGCGGACCGCATTCAGTGAGTCGGCCCGGCGCTGCGCTGAGCGGCATCGCGCTGACAGTTGCTGCCATGGCCTGCTTTGCGGTGTTGGACACCACCACCAAATACACCAGCGCGAGTGTGCCGCTGCTGATGGCGCTTTGGTTTAGGTATGCGTTTCAGGCGGTAGCCACCACATTGGTCGTGCTGCCCCAACGCGGCTGGGCAGCGCTGCGCACTGCTCATCCTAAATTTCAAGTGTTGCGAGGTGCGCTGCTGCTCATGTCAAGCTCATTCGCGTTTCTTAGCCTGAAGTTCATGCCGGTGGGTGAGTTCACGGCGATTGTGATGCTGACGCCGCTGGTGATCACCTTGCTGGCCAGCACAGCGTTGGGCGAATCTGTCTCAAGGTTGAGGTGGGCGCTGGTGTTTGGCGGCTTTGTTGGCACGCTGGTCATCATTCGGCCTGGCCACGAGGCTTTTGAATGGACCACGCTGCTGCCGTTAGGCTTGGTCGTCAGCAACTCTTGGTTTCAGGTGCTAACCAGCAAACTGGCCAAAACCGAAGACCCTGTGACCATGCATATGTACACCGGTTGGGTGGGCACTTTGCTAGCCTGCCTGCCGCTGCCTTGGGTGTGGGCTACGCTGCCCAGCGGCTCACTGTGGGGCTGGTTGATGGTGATGGGGCTGGCTGCAACTGTGGGGCATTTTTTACTGATTCTTGCCTACCAGCGCGCCCCGGCGGCCACGCTAACGCCTTACCTGTACGCGCAGATTGGTTTTGCCATGCTGGGCGGCTGGGTGGCCTTTGCCCACGTGCCTGACAACTACTCATTTGTTGGCATGCTGATGATTGCCGTGTGCGGCGCGGCGGGGGCGTGGCTGGCGATGCGTCGGCCCAAACGCATGGTTGCGCTTGTAAAAACATAGTGTGATCTCCAGTTAGCATTTCATGGCGCAGTTTTTACAAGTCCACCCTGACAACCCGCAGCCCAGGCTGCTCAAGCAAGCCGTGCAGCTGCTGGCCAAAGGCGGCATTGCAGCAGTACCTACCGATTCGAGTTACGCCCTGGTCTGCCACCTGGACGACAAAGCGGCGGCTGATGCATTGCGGCGCATACGCGGGGTGGACGACAAACATCACCTGACGCTGCTGTGCCGCGACTTGTCAGAACTCAGCAGCTACGCGCGGGTCGACAACAAGCAGTTTCGGCTGCTCAAAGCCGCCACACCGGGGCCGTACACCTTCATTTTGGAGGCCAGCAAAGAAGTGCCGCGCCGCCTGAGCCACCCGCAACGCAAGACCATTGGCCTGCGTGTGCCCGAGCACAAAACACTGCAAGCCCTGCTAGAGCTGCACGGCGCGCCGCTGCTGGCCACCACATTGATTCCGCGCGATGCATCAACGCCCCTCAATGATGCCAATGAGATCCGTGATTTGATGGCGCACGAGTTGGCAGCCATTGTGGACGCGGGCGCTTGTCACCTGGCGCCGACCACGGTGATAGATTTGACCGCCATGGGCGAAGGCGGCGAGGCGGTGGTGATTCGCCAGGGCCGAGGTGATGTTGCCGCCCTGGGCCTGTAAACCGCTCTTATCAGCGTCTGAGACAATCAAGGCATGGACATTGCCAACCTGATTCAAACCGTCGCTATTTACGCGCTGCCCGTGCTGTTTGCCATCACGATTCATGAAGCAGCGCATGGCTATATTGCCAAATATTTTGGTGACAACACCGCCTGGACACTAGGTCGGGTCACGATGAACCCGCTCAAGCACATCGACCCGATTGGCACGATTGCGATGCCGCTGATGCTTTACTTTGCGACGTCTGGTGCGTTTTTGTTTGGTTATGCCAAGCCTGTGCCAGTTAATTTTGGCAACCTGCGCAACCCCAAACGCGACATGGTGTGGGTGGCCCTGGCCGGGCCTGCGTCTAACTTTTTGCAGGCGTTGCTGTGGGGCATTGGCTTTTACTTGTTGAAAGGCGGCGACGTGACCGAGCCGTTTTTTTTGAAAATGGCGCAAGCTGGTATTTTGGTGAATGTAGTGATGTTTGTGTTTAACCTGTTCCCGCTGCCGCCACTCGATGGGGGTCGAATTTTGGTCGGGCTGCTGCCGTATAAACAGGCAGCGTTGGTGGCACGCATTGAGCCGTGGGGCTTTTTTATCGTGATGGCGCTGGTGCTGGCGGGCGTGGTCAGCAAGCTGTGGATGCAGCCGCTGATGTCGGTGACTTATGGCGTGCTGGAAGCTCTGCTCACGCCGCTGGCCTATTTGGTGAAATAGTTGATGAAATAGTCGATGAAGTAGATGATGAAGTAGATGATGAACAAAACACGATTTTTAACCGGCATCACCACCACTGGCACGCCGCACCTGGGCAACTATGTAGGGTCGATCCGCCCGTCGGTGGCGGCCAGCAAAGGAGTAAACGCCGAAAGCTTTTATTTTTTAGCCGACTACCACGCGTTGATCAAAACTGGCGAGCCAGAGCGCATCCAGCAGTCAACCCTGGAAATTGCCGCCAGCTGGCTAGCCGCCGGGCTTGACCCAGAACGCGTCACGTTTTACCGCCAGTCTGACATTCCACAAATCCCTGAGCTGACCTGGTTTTTAACCTGCGTGCTGGGCAAGGGTGTGCTCAATCGCGCGCATGCCTACAAGGCTCAAGTTGACAAGAACTTAGCTGGTGGTGCAGACGCAGATGCTGACGTCACAGCGGGGCTTTTCATGTACCCAGTGTTGATGGGTGCTGACATTTTGATGTTCAAGGCACACAAAGTGCCCGTTGGTCGTGACCAAATTCAGCACATTGAAATGGCGCGCGACATGGCCAAAGGTTTTAACCACATGTACGGCGATCATCTGGTGCTGCCAGAGGCCTTGATTGAAGAATCCGTTGCCACGCTGCCTGGGCTGGACGGCCGCAAAATGAGCAAGAGCTATGACAACACCATCCCTTTATTTTCGAGCCGCGAGCAATTGAGAAAGCTGATTGCCGGTATCGTGACTGACTCCAACGAGCCGGGAGTTGCCAAACAGACTGAGGGATCGGCGTTGTTTCAAATTTATCAGGCATTTGCCAGCGCAGACGAAACGGCGGCCATGGTGCGGGCTTACGCAGATGGCATCTCTTGGGGCGACGCAAAAAATTGCCTGTTTGAGCGGATAGACCAAGACGTGGGGCCTATGCGCGAGAAGTACCAGGCACTGATGGCCGAGCCCGACAAGATTGAAGACATTTTGCAGGCCGGCAGTCGCAAAGCCACGGCTTTGTCAGCACCCTATATGCGCGAGCTGAGGCATGCGGTGGGCTTGCGGCCGCTGGTGACCAGCAAAGCGGCTAAAAGCCCCCAAAAATTCAACAAAACCAGCACGCCAAGCTTCAAACAATATCGGGAGGGCGACGGCCTGTTTTACTTCAAGCTGATTGCTCAAGGTGGCCAGTTGTTGCTGCAAAGCACCGGCTTTGAGTCACCGCAAGAAGCAGCAAAAGCCGTGGCCGCGCTGAGGCAAAACAGCGCTGTTGCATTGGTAACGATGAAAGACCGGATCAGTCTTGCCCCGGGCGTCGATCTGGCGGACATCAGCGTTGTGTTGGCCTTGCCTTCTGCCCCGCCGACGCTTTTTTAGGGTGCTAGCTAAAAATAGTTACTCAGTCAAGTAAATAAATCCAGAATAATTAAATCACCGAAATTGCGCCGCCAAAATGTTGCTTAAACAGCCAAACATTGCCAACAAATCTACGTTTTCAAACCTGTATCAGCCTGTTTTCTGCCAGCAAAACGGTTATGCTTGACCTTTAAAGAAGAGTCAGCCTAGCGGCTAAAGATCCATGGTTATTTTTGTAGTTGATGATCACCCCTTGATGCGCGAAGCCATCGCCATGCTGGTGAGGCGTTTGAGTCCAAACGCTTCCGTGATTGAGCTTGGCCGCATTGCGGTGATATCGCAAGCCATTGAAAAACACGGCCCGCCGCAACTGATTTGTCTTGACCTGAAGCTGCCTGACACGCATGGTGTCTCAGGCATTCGCGAGCTAAAGCACACTTATCCTAACGTTCCTGTGTTGGTGCTCACCGCAGCACCGGCAAGCGACTACGAAGACCTGGCCATGGAAGCCGGTGCGGATGCGTTTGTTGAAAAATCAGCCGGTGCTACTGAAATCACCAACATGTTAAAAGCGTTTTTAACCCCAGAACTGGACGCCGAGGCCGATGCACCGACGTCGCTGGGCAAGCTTTCAAAACGTCAAAAACAGCTCTTGGTGTTGTTGGACAAAGGCCTGAGCAACCGGGACATTGCTGAAAACCTTCAGATCAGCGAACACACTGTCAAAGTTCACCTCTGGCGATTGTTCCGGCGGCTAAATGTGAAAAGCCGATCCCAGGCAAGTCACCTCGCCCGTACACAGGGCTTGCTATAAGCCAAGTGGCACAGTGCCGTCAGGCGCAAGCGAGCCTTCCACCCAAAAAACGCTCCCTAAGCCGACATTTGACTTGACACCCACGCGGTGCTGTAGCGCAACACCCAGGCGGTCCACAATCGCCAATCCCAGGCCGAAGCCTTCTTCGGTACCGCTAGCAGGCGCTCGGTAGAACTCCTGAAAAATTCCCTGGTGATGCTCCGCCGCAATGCCCGGGCCGGTGTCGGTCACCTCAATTCGCCATTTGGTTTTGTGTATCTTGACTGACAACACCACTGTGCCGCGTTGGGTGTGCTTGATGGCGTTGGACAAATAGTTACCGAGCAAGCGTTTGAGCAATACCGGATCCGTCCACAGCATGCCCGGCTGGCTGGCCGCTACAAAAGTCAGCTTTTTTTCTGTCGCTGCCACCTCGTACTGCAGCTTCATGTCGCGAAACAGACCTTCAAGACAAACCGGCTGCATTTGTACCCGCAAGGGGTCGGAGTCCAGCCCCGAAAAATAAAATAACGAGTCAAACAATTCGTCCAGCACTTGGGTGGAGCGAATAATTTTTGGCGTGATCACGCGGGTTAGGTCAGGCTCGTTTTTTAACCAACTGGCGTAGAGGTTCAAAGCGTGTAAAGGCTGACGAAGGTCATGCGCGGCGCTGGCAATAAACCGGTTCTTGGTGGTAACGGCCTGCTGGGCTGCACGGCTTTTTTCAGTTAGAGAGGTGATCAATGTCGTGTTGTCGTATTCCAGCTCAAATCCGCTGCGCAGCATTTGGTTAAACCGCTTGGCCGACACGCGAATCAAAAACCAGTAAGCCAACACCAACAGGCCCAAGGCCAGCAGGTCACCAGACCACGTCACCCCCGCCTCAAAGGTAAACAACCGAAACATTAAAGCGCTTAGGACCGACACATGGAGCGCATCAATGAAGGCCAGCACGCACCTTAGCCGGGCACCAAAACTGTTGACTGACAAACTGCACACGCCAATCAACATCAGCAGGCACATGAATTGGTCAAAAACAGAAGCCTTTAAAAAGAACAACCAAACCGAGCCGCCCCAAACAGCCGCACTGAGCGGCCACAACCACTCATAGCGGCGCATAAAAGCCACCAACGATTGACCACTGACACCGCGCATTGTGCTGTGATAGGCGCGCGTTACCCAGAGCCTGGCCACTGACAAGCTCACCAGCAAACCGATCCACAAGGCAATTTGACTAAACGCCACGCCGCCAAACAGCACAGCGCCTACAACGAATGCCAGAAAAATTGTGAAATACAACGAGCGGGTGGTGTCGCGCATGAAGACCCGCACCAGCCTCATGTCGACCCAGTCGGCTTTGGCTATTTTTTCCTCGAGAGGCGGTAAGGTCAAACCTTCAAAAGACTGCATCTTTGAAGTTTAACGACGGCCAGCCTCAGCTGGGCGCAAAAAAAGGCCTTTGCTGCTTTAAAACAGCAAAGGCCGTTGCCTAACTGGCGGAAAGGGTGGGATTCGAACCCACGGTACCTTGCGGTACGCCTGATTTCGAGTCAGGTACATTCGGCCACTCTGCCACCTTTCCGCTCGGGTTCCAATTCTATCAGCCGAGCGATGCGCTCAGCACTTTTGAGCCGCCCATGTAGGGCTGCAATTGCGCCGGAATATCGACACCGCCATCTTCACGCTGGTAATTTTCCAGCACGGCGACAAGGGTGCGCCCCACGGCCAGACCGGAACCATTCAAGGTGTGTACAAACTCATTTTTGCCCTGAGCGTTTTTAAATTTGGCTTGCAAGCGGCGGGCCTGGAAGGCCTCGCAATTAGACACTGAGCTGATCTCGCGATACGTGTTTTGCGCAGGTAGCCAAACTTCAAGGTCATAAGTTTTGGTCGCGCTAAAACCCATGTCGCCGGTACACAGCAACATGACGCGGTAGGGCAAGCCCAGCTTTTGCAAAATGGCTTCGGCGTGACCGGTCATGGCATCGAGGGCTTCGTAGCTTTTGTCGGGGTGCACGATCTGCACCATTTCAACTTTGTCAAATTGGTGCTGGCGGATCATGCCGCGAGTGTCGCGGCCATAGCTGCCAGCTTCAGAGCGAAAGCACGGCGTGTGCGCGGTAAATTTGAGCGGCAAGTCAACCTCAGGCGTGATGACGTCACGCACGAAATTGGTCAAGGGCACCTCAGACGTGGGAATCAAATACAAAGTTGAATTTTCAGCCGCACCTTCTTGTCCACCCTTTTTAGCCGCAAACAAGTCCTCTTCAAACTTGGGCAACTGGCCCGTCCCCCGCAATGAGTCCGCGTTGACAATGTACGGCACATAGCACTCGGTGTAGCCGTGCTCTTGGGTTTGCACATCCAGCATGAATGCGCTTAAGGCCCGGTGCAAACGGGCCAAGCCGCCCTGCATGACCGTGAAGCGCGAGCCTGTGAGTTTGGTGCCCAATTCAAAATCAAGCCCCAACGGCTGGCCCAGATCAACGTGGTCTTTGACATCAAAGTTGTAGGCCTTAGGCGTGCCCCAGCTGCGCACCACAACGTTGCCGTCTTCACCTTTGCCCAGTGGTACGCTGCCGTGCGGCAAGTTGGGCACAGCCAACAGCAGAGCTTGCAATTCCAACTGAATCTGATCGAGTCGCGCGCTGGACGTTTCGAGCTCAGCTTTCGAGCTGCTGACCTGGGCCATCACGGCGCTGGCGTCCTGCCCAGTGGCTTTGAGCTGGCCGGTTTGTTTGGACAGGGTGTTGCGCAGGTTTTGCAATTCTTCCGTGCGGCTTTGGATGGTTTTGCGCTCTCGCTCAAGCGCAGTGAAAGCTTCAACGCTCAGGAAAGTCTGCGGCGACTTGCGGGTCTCCAGCCGGGCGATGGCTTGGTTGAGGTCTTTGCGTAAAAGTGTGATGTCGAGCAT
>JAYWFR010000126.1:0-4824 GCA_043778695.1 Polaromonas sp.
TGCTGTCAGCCTGCGCCTGCGGTAACCGGGTAGCACGCGGTGCAAGTACCAACTTGGCTGCAAGCGCTGCGTGCGTCTCAGTCACGTCAAGTAAACCATCGAGTGCGGCTGCACAACGCGCAGCTTTGAGTGCAAACAGTGGCGCACGTAGTGAGTACACGCCGAGCGCCAACGCTGCGGCGCACAAAGCTTGAACGATGTTTTGAGAAGCATTCACCAAGGGTAACAACGCGCGGGCTTGGGCGATGTCTTCAGCAGTCCAGGTATCCATATCGTCAGCTGCACTTGATGGCCTGAATTGCACCAAAAAGGCTAGTCTGTCGAGCAACGCACCGGCTACAGCCTCGTCATCGCCGATGCCTTCGTCCAACGCGACCACGCCCAGCCGCGCCGGCAGTTTTAATGCTAGGCCATCGCGCTCAATAGCGACTTCTTGCGTGTCCAACACAGCGGCCAGCCGCGCTGCTGTACCCAAAGGCACGCGCTCGGCCATGGCCAGTACGACCACGCCGCCATCGGCATGGGCCAGAACGCCCTGCTGAGCGATGGGTCGACCAGCGCTGAGGGTGGCTCCCAAGTCCAAGCCGCCTAGCAGGGCAGCGTCATTGATGTTCAGCGGAATGCGGCGCTGCGGTGTGCCGGCTGGTAAAAGCATTTTTAACAGTGCTAGCCATTCATCGCGCTGCTGGCCAGCCGGTACGCGCAACGAAACACCGCCCAAACCGCAAGGGTCGACAGCAAAGAGTGCCGCGACCAAATTCACTTTAAGCGCCCATGAGTTCAGCGACTGCTCGATCAACCCGGGCCGATGAACCCGAATCATCCAGCGGGTTGCGGCGCAGGCGGTGGCGCAGCGCGGGTGCGGCTATGCGCTTGAAATGCGTGTCCGTGATGGCTGCGTCGCCTTGAAGTGCGGCGTAGGCACGGGCAGCTCTGATCAACGTGAGGTCGCCACGCAGGCCATCAGTGCCCAGGGCTATGCAAAGCTGCGCAGCACGCTCCCTAGCAACATCGTTGATGCGAACCGCATCAAGGCGGGCACGACCAGCAACGATGCGTTTGCGGATTTTTTCGTCCTCTTTTTTCCACTGATCGGTGAAGGCTGCAGGGTCGCGCTCAAATGCGTCGCGGCGCTTGACCACTTCAACGCGATCTGCCAGGTCTGTCGGCGTTTTGACTTCTACCGACAAACCAAAACGGTCTAGCAGTTGCGGGCGGAGCTCACCTTCTTCGGGGTTGCCACTGCCAACTAAAACGAAGCGCGCAGGGTGCCGGACGCTCAGACCTTCACGTTCGACGACGTTCTCGCCAGACGCGGCGACGTCGATCAGCAAGTCGACCAAATGGTCTTCAAGCAAATTGACCTCATCAATGTATAAAAACCCACGATTGGCTCGCGCCAGCAGGCCTGGCTCAAACGCTTTAACGCCTTGCGACAGCGCGCGCTCCAGGTCAAGTGCACCAACCACGCGGTCCTCAGTAGCACCCAACGGCAGGTCAACCACTGGTACGGAGATCAGGCGGCTTTTCAAGGGTACTTTTGATGGCTCTGCACCATCAGCCAGAAACGGACGAGCTGGATCACTGTTGTACTGGCAACCAACCACTGCGCGCATTTTAGGCAGCAGCGCCGCCAATGCACGCACGGCGGTTGACTTACCTGTGCCGCGATCACCAAACACTAAAATACCGCCAATTGATGGGTCAACAGCGGCGATCAAAATCGCCAGCTTCATCTCATCTTGACCCACGATAGCTGAAAAAGGAAATGCAGTTGCCATAACTGTGAAAGTATATTGCGGCGCAAGCATCAACTACCTGTGCGTTCATCCCAATGCATTTTTGTTTACGTAGTTCGCCATGCAAAACGCCTACACAAGGTAGGCGTTTTGAACTGACTTTATACATCAGTGAGTTGGTTGCGCGGGCAAGATTTGAACTTACGACCTTTGGGTTATGAGCCCAACGAGCTACCAGGCTGCTCCACCGCGCGGTATGTCTGAATTATAGCCTATTCTGCCTTGGCCGTGTCAGCTACAGCGATGTCGACATCTGGACGATCAACCAATTCCACCAATGCCATCGGCGCGTTGTCGCCTACACGAAAACCCATTTTCAAAATGCGGGTGTAGCCGCCTGGGCGTGCTTTGTAACGTGGGCCAAGCACCGCAAACAATTTGACGACCATGTCCCGGTCACGCAGACGGTCAAACGCCAAGCGCTTGTTGGCCAGCGTTGGCACTTTAGCCAGCGTAATCATCGGCTCAACCACGCGGCGCAACTCTTTGGCCTTCGGCAAGGTGGTTTTGATGGCTTCGTGTTGTAGCAACGAATTCATCATATTGCGCAGCATGGCGAGGCGGTGCTCGCTGGTGCGATTGAGTTTACGTAGTCCGTGTCCGTGGCGCATGGTGAGTTTCCTTTTTAAATACTCTTTAGTTTTTTCAAGCAGCCGTGTCAGGTACTGCTCGTTGCGTCATTCTTTTTTTTAGAATGGAATTTATTTAATGTTTATCTAAGCCAGCAGGTGGCCAGCTTTCAAGGCGCATGCCTAGCGTTAAGCCGCGTGATGCCAACACTTCCTTGATTTCATTAAGCGATTTACGGCCAAGATTTGGCGTTTTGAGCAACTCGTTTTCGCTACGCTGAATCAAGTCACCAATGTAGTAAATGTTTTCTGCTTTGAGGCAATTGGCTGAACGAACCGTCAACTCAAGCTCATCAACTGGGCGGAGCAAAATTGGATCAAACTGCTGCGCACTGCGCTGCACTGGTGCGTTAAAGTCAGGCAGCTCATTGCCCTCTAACTGTGCAAACACAGCAAGTTGCTCAACCAAAATTTTAGCGGATGCACGAACAGCATCTTCGGCCGTCACTGCGCCGTTGGTTTCAATTTCTAAAACCAACTTGTCCAGATCGGTACGCTGCTCAACGCGAGCGCTTTCGACAATGTAGCTAACGCGTTTGACTGGAGAAAATGAAGCATCCAAAACGATGCGGCCAATTGACTTGGTCGACTCGTCACCATAACGGCGAATGTTGCCCGGCACATAGCCTCGACCATTTTCAACCTTGATCTGCATGTCGATTTTTCCGCCGTGCGACAGGTTCACAATCACGTGCTCAGGATTGATGATTTCGACATCGTGTGGCGTTTGGATATCAGCGGCGGTGACGGGACCTGCACCGTCTTTGCGCAGACTCAACGTCACTTCATCACGGTTGTGGAGCTTGAACACCACGCCTTTTAAATTGAGCAAAATATTAACGACATCTTCTTGCACGCCATCAATTGACGAATACTCGTGTAGAACACCAGCAATGGTTACCTCGGTTGCTGCGTGACCCACCATCGACGACAACAACACGCGGCGTAGAGCATTTCCCAGCGTGTGACCGTAGCCACGCTCAAACGGCTCAAGAGTGACTTTAGCGCGATTCGCGCTTAACTGCTCAACGCTGATGGTTTTTGGTTTCAGTAAACTAGTCTGCATGCAATCTTCCTATCAATACCCTCGGTTCGTTACACCGATAAGGCCGACGGCGTGAAATACACGCCGCAGGAACGAAATTAGCGCGAGTACAACTCAACGATCAATGATTCATTAATGTCGGCTGCGAACTCGTCGCGGTCAGGAACCTTTTTGAAGGTGCCTTCGCCCTTGTCAATACTCACGTCGACCCACGACGGCATTCCCACTTGCGTTGCAAGTTGCAAGGCCTCTGCCACGCGGGTCTGTTTTTTCGACTTGTCACGTACAGCAATCACGTCACCAGCCTTGACCATGTATGACGGAATGTTCACTGAGCCACCGTTGACAACGATGGCTTTGTGTGACACCAACTGACGCGCTTCAGCTCGAGTTGAGCCGAAACCCATTCGGTACACCACATTGTCCAAACGCGATTCGAGAATAAACAGCAAGTTGGCGCCGGTGTTGCCTTTGCGGCGATCAGCCTCCTCAAAATAACGGCGGAACTGCTTTTCGAGCACGCCATACATGCGCTTGACCTTCTGCTTTTCACGCAATTGCAAACCGAAGTCTGATGTGCGGGTGCCAGAAGTGCGGCCGTGTTGTCCCGGCTTGGAGTCAAATTTGGCTTTGTCAGCAATAGCGCGGCGAGCGCTTTTTAGAAATAAGTCCGTACCTTCACGGCGGGACAATTTGGCCTTGGGGCCTAGGTAACGTGCCACTAGTAAATCCTTTTATCATCTGCTGCATTGCTGCAGGAGCCTTCAGCTTGAACTGTGAAGTTTTAGCCTAACGGCGGTGGGCTTTGGTTAAGTGCCTTGCACGCCATTGGCTAAGTCAATAGTCAATGGGTCAAGACGGCGAAATATTAAATGCGACGGCACCTGATCGCAAAGCGATCAGATTCTCCTGCGTTTCTGCGGACGGCAACCGTTGTGCGGCACCGGTGTCACGTCAGCAATAGAGTTGATGCGAATACCGAGCGCACCAAGTGCGCGCACCGATGATTCACGCCCTGGGCCTGGGCCTTTGATTTCAACATCAAGGTTCTTGATACCCTGCTCAATGGCAGCACGTCCGGCTACTTCAGAAGCCACTTGGGCTGCAAAAGGAGTTGATTTGCGGGAGCCTTTGAAGCCCTGACCACCAGACGATGCCCATGACAAAGCGTTGCCTTGACGATCGGTGATCATGATGATGGTGTTGTTGAACGATGCATGCACGTGTGCAATGCCGTCGGCAACGTTCTTGCGAACTTTCTTGCGGACGCGCTGTGCGGCCGTGTTGTTTTGTGCTTTTGCCATTGTTTTCTTTACCTATCTCTTACTTATTTTTTCAGGGATGCTGCCGC
>JAYWFR010000127.1:0-11358 GCA_043778695.1 Polaromonas sp.
GGGGCTGGCCCCACTCTAGGCGCGGTGACTGGCGCCATCAGCAGCATTGTTGGGGACTACAAGGTGGTTGTTTCCAAGGTTGATTGCCTGGCCTCTGACTCTAATGCCTTCGTGAAAATCGAGCCGCAAGCCAATGGCAGCTGCAAGGTCACATCGACCGCAGTGGGAACAGTGGTCGAGTTTCGGCGGGATATTTTGCCGGTCGGGGCCTACACGCTGCGCGTAGCAAGCGATGGCTCACTCGAAATGCTGCAAGGTGCCGCCAGCAAGGCCAAGGTGGCTTGCCCAGCCAACGGGTTGTGCTCGGTAAACGCAACCCCTGGGTTCACCACCTACAGCATCGCTGGCGGCTCAGCCACGGCCACGGGCGCGGCCGTTGGCCTCAGCCAGCTCATCATCACCGGCAGCGGAACCGCCAAAACTGTCTTGTCAGGCGTGTTCTACGGCCTGGGCGGCAACGTGGCTTATCCGGGGGCCAGCCCGGTCTTTGCGGGCGAGTCAGGTGTTCTGTCTTTTGCCGCGCCCTAAGCTTTGTCAACACGCTTTAATTAACGCAAGCAAGATCGGCATTCTGGCTGGTCTTGGTTTGCAGCGCAGTGTCATTTCCAGTATCCAGCAGCATTCGGCAGTATCCAGCAGACTCAACTTTGATGCTGCCATCAACATTAGGCCCTCACTATGAAACTTAATTTTTTCAAATTTTTAACCAGCACATTTGTGGCTGCCAGCTTTCTTTCAGCTTGCGGTGGTGGCGGCGGCCCGGTGACGCCGGCAGCTGCTGTACCTGCAGTGGTTGTGCCCTTGGCGGTTCCTGTCGTGACTGCATCTAACGTGCTGACACGTATCTGGGGCCACCACAGCTAGCCGTAATGGTGCCTACACAATCAAGGGTGGAAGGTATGCCAACTTTCCACCTAATTTGACAGACTTCGGTTTCAACGGCAACACTGATGACACTAAATTTGAAACTGAAGTGGCGGTGACGTCAGCTAATGCTATTCGTGATGCCGCAATCTGGTACTACGACGCCAACAATGCCATCAGTTTTTTTGGCTGCGGCGGCAATCGCGCAACTGCTTGTACAGCCGTCACGTTTGATGCGGCGACACAAAGCATCACCATTACCAACGCCAATTGGGTCAAAGATGGCGGCACCGAAACCTTGACCGTGAACGGCACGATTGTGATTCCCAAGTAAACGTCGTTGGGTTTGTGCTGCGCCGCTGGGTGCGCGAGCAGTACCGGCGGTGACGCGGTGTGTGTCAATGGTGCGACGGCCGGGCAGCAGGGCATACCGTTGCATGCGGAACGGGCGCTGCGGCGTCACCAGCTTTCAGCACCACTTACTTCACGACTTACTTCACCCAAAACAAATCAGCCCCATTGCCCCAGCCAAGCCCTGCTGCTCTTTGTCAGCGCCACGTCGTACTGCCAGCGCTGGTTGAGCCGGGTGTTTGAGCTAATCATGGAACCCGTCAGGTATTTCAAAAACCATGCGCGCCAGCACATCGGTCAGCCGATGCAGGCCATCTATCGCCTCCGCGTTGCGGTGCAGGTGCACGTCAACTAGCGGGCCGCTGTGGTCGGCAGCTCGTACCGGCATCAAAACTAAGCCAGCAAATGCTATTGAAATAATAGCTGTAAGCGCTTATATTGCTTGGGCTACAGGCCTAAAACGTATATAAAAACCGAATTTTTGATGCACGTTCAACGGTTTCTGATGGCTGAAAATCAATGTCAGGCCAGCTTTTCAGCAAAAAACGCCAGCGTGCGTTCGCGCGCCAGGTCAGCTGCTGGCTGGTTGTAAGACCCGCGTTGGTCACAGTTAAAACCGTGGTCAGCAGCGTAGGTGTGCACCGTCACGCCGGGGTGTGCTGCGGCGAAGGCATGCACGCCGTCCATCGGGATGTAATGGTCTTTCTCACCAAAGTGCGCCATCACCGGGCACTTGGGCGTGCGAGCCACTTCTGACGGCGCTGTCATGCCGCCGCCATAGTAGGGCGCGGCGGCGCTGATGCCGCTTAAGGTGCAGGCCGCTTGCCAAGTCAAAAGGCCGCCCCAACAAAAACCAATCACGCCGACTTTGCCGCCTGACTCCTTGGCTGCGTAATCAATCGCTGCTTGTATGTCCTGCATCACGCCCGGGCTGGGCAAGTCGGTAGCGGCTGCTTTCAAGCCCATGCCTGCAGTCATGTCGTCGGGTTGGTAGCCCAAGTTCACGCCGGGAATGACGCGCTCAAACATCGCAGGTGCAAGCGCTAGGTAGCCCTGCGCAGCAAAGCGGTCGGTCACCGCCTGGATGTGCGAGTTAACGCCAAAGATTTCCTGAATCACAACGACTGCTGCTTTGGCCTTGCCTACAGGCAGCGCCAGGTAGGCGGGGAAGTTAAAGCCGTCAGCGGCTTTGAGGTCAATGAATTGAGCCATGTGTTGTCTCCGTTAGATGAATGTCGTGATGTACATTGTGATAGCAAACTACCCCATGCTTAGGAGAACGTTTTGAGTAAAGTCCTCATAGTCACCGGCGGCTCGCGCGGCATAGGCGCTGCTACCGCATTGCTGGCCGCTAGCCACGGCTACGCGGTCGCTGTAAATTACGCCGCCAACTCGCTGGCCGCTGATGACGTGGTGCGGCAGATACGCGAAGCGGGAGGCACTGCGGTGGCGGTGCGCGCGGATGTTGGGTGTGAAGCAGACGTGCTGGCGATGTTCAAAAAAGTCGACGCCAAGCTGGGCCGCGTCACGGCGCTGGTCAACAATGCTGGTGTGGTCGACCAGGTCAGCCGGGTTGACGCCATGAGCATCGAGCGCCTGCAGCGCATGTTCGCCATCAACGTGTTCGGCAGCTTCATGTGCGCGCGTGAAGCGGTCAAGCGCATGAGCGCCCGGTACGGCGGGGCCGGCGGCAACATCGTCAACCTGTCAAGTGCGGCAGCCCGCATCGGCTCGCCCGGCCAGTATGTTGACTACGCATCAGCCAAAGGCGCAATAGACACCTTCACCATGGGCTTGGCCAAAGAGGTGGCGGCGGAGGGTATCCGCGTCAACGCGGTGCGGCCCGGCATCATTGAAACTGACATCCATGCATCTGGCGGCCTGCCCAATCGTGCGCGCGACGTAGCGCCCCAAGTGCCGATGCAGCGCGCAGGCACGGCCAAAGAAGTAGCGCAGGCCATCATGTGGCTGCTAAGTGAAAGTTCAAGCTACACGACAGGCTCAGTCATTGACGTCGCAGGTGGTAGATAAATGGCCCCCACGCTTTTCATTTCGTGTAATACGCTGCCCCCCAAGGGGGAGCTTTTTTTCTTGGGGCGGCCCTGCGAAAAAATTTGCTTACCTGAAGGGGTGTGTTGATGGACTTCAAACCCCTGGTCACGCTGCTGGCCATCGTCAACCCGCTGGCGATCGTGCCGTTTTTTATTCACTACACGCAGGGCTTTTCAAAAGCGCAAAAGCAGCGCACGATTTTGATTTCTTCGTTCAGCGCGTTTGTCGTCATTGCCACCAGTGCGTTAGCAGGCTTGAAGATTCTGGAATTTTTCAGCATCTCGCTGGCCAGCTTTCAGGTCGGCGGCGGCATGCTGCTGCTGATCAGCTCGCTGAACATGCTAAACGCCCAGCCCGCTGAGGCCAAAACCGATACCCATGAAATGGAAGACGGCGCAGCCAAAGCCGCCATGGGCGCAAGCATCGCCGTGGTGCCACTGACGATTCCCCTGCTAACCGGACCGGCCACCATGTCCACTGTGGTGATTTACGCCGAAAAAGCCAAAACCTTTTGGCAGCTCGGCACGCTGGTCGGCTATGGCGTGGTCATCGGTCTGGCCACTGCGGTGTGCTTCTCACTCGCCGAGCCGATTGCTAGAGTGCTAGGTAAAACCGGCATCAACGTGATGACGCGGTTGATGGGTTTGATCTTGGCTGCATTGGCGGTGGAGGTGATGGCGGATGGGCTGGGGAAGTTGTTTCCAATACTGTTGAACGGTTAAAGCCGCCATGAAAAGAACCCTCATCAGCTCAGGCTCCCCCTTTGAAGCGCAAATCGGCTATTCCCGCGCGGTGGTTGCTGGCGACTGGGTGTTTGTATCAGGCACCACCGGGTTTGATTACAGCACCATGACGATTTCTGGCGACCTGCTGGAGCAAACCGAGCAGTGCCTGAAAAACATTGCGTCGGCTTTGCAGCAAGCAGACAGCTCAATGGCCGATGTGGTTCGTGTAACTTACGTGTTGCCCGATGCGTCGCAGTTTAAACACTGCTGGCCGGTGCTTAGAAAATATTTTGGCGAAGTACGCCCGGCGGCGACGATGGTCTGCGCCGGGCTGCTGGACGAGCGCATGCTGATTGAAATTGAAGTCACTGCGCTTAAAAATTCCGCTTGATGAAGCGATATCGGCTTTCTACTGCCTTCCCTTTCGGGGGAGGGTAGTTGTGGCGGCAACTGCAGAAATACCGGTTGCATCGCATGTGCCCCCATCCCAACAATCCCCCGAGAGGGGAAGGAGTAAGATGCAACCGAGGTTTACCGATTTCGGCGTGCAATAGGCCTGTAGCCCAATCAATACGTGCTCTATCAGCTACGATTTTTGTAGTAATTTAACCAGCTGATTACTTGTGTTGCGCAAGCGCTGCGCCATGATCTGGGTGATCTTGACCAGCAGCTTGGCGCCAACGGCGGGGTGATCCCTGATAAGCAGGCCAATTGCGCGGCGGCCCAACACACCTGCTTCGACAGCGTCAATGGCCGTGCAACTGGCGTAACGCGGTTCGCTGTCCAGCATTGACATTTCGCCAACCGCAGCGCCGTGTTGAATCACCGCGATGCGCGACACGGTCATGGCCTTTTCACCATCGTTCCCCAGCTGTTCTACCCGTTTGGTGATGTCGACGGTGCCGCTCAAGACCAGCAACATCCATTCGCCGACGTCGCCTTCACGGATCAGCACTGCAGCAGGCGCAGCGCGAATCAGCAGCATCGACTGGCCCAACAAGTCAACTTCTTGCGCGGTCATGTCTTGCAGCAGTGGTGATGTACCAAGCAGGTCGCCGGCGTACGCACCCAGGTTAGCGCAGTGGCCCACCACGGTTAGGCCCGCTGTCTGCAGTTGGTCTTCAAGCGTTTTCATCGGCGCGCCTGCTGATGACTTACCGCACGGACTGTTGCTGCAACCACTTGTCAATCTCCTCAATGGCGGCATCGGTCGCTATAGTTAATGCACGCACGCCGCCCACCGCGTCGCTAGACGGGGCAGGGCGCTGCACCACCACGCTGCGCTGGCTGATCAGCTTTTCACCGGCAGGCGTTACCTCCAGCAGCGTGGCGCGCAGGCGTATCAGGCCAACGCTGGTGTCGACCGCGCTGAACACGTGGCTGAACTCTTGCAGCTCCAGGCGCAGCAGGCGCGGTAGAACGGCGTTTTGGCTGCGGTTCAGTGCCGCGCTGTCGCCCGCACCAAACACCGCGCGCCTCTGGCTGAGGGTGCCCTTCAGTCGTTGGCGCACCAGCTGCGAGGGCGGCAGCGCCCAGCGGGCCAGGCTGTAGGATCGCAACTGCTGCGCATCCTGGTAGGCCAGCCGGTACAGCACGGCCGTGTTGTCAAGCGCACCGCCCGGCGTGGTGATGTCGTCAATTGCCAGCGGCGGCAGGCTGGTGGCGGTGGCGGTGGCAGTGGCAGTGGCCACGCTGTCTGGGCCAAAGTCGTACATGGCGGATCGCACTGGCTTGTCTGGCAAGGCTGAGCACCCAGACAATAAAAATAACCCAAAAATCATGCAATACAGGGCTGTAGCGCTTATTTTATCTGGGCAAGAAGCTCCTGATTGCATAGCATTTAAAGTCGCTCTGATCCATGTCTGGGCAGTCATTTTTTACCTCCGTTGGCAGAAAATCCCGGCTCGCCGGGTCCAGCAATAGGCGCACCGTTTCCAAATATCAGTGACTGCGGGTTGTCGTCTACCGACTTGACGGTGCGCCGCAGCTGGCGCATGGCGCGCGCGGTGTCGTCTGCTACCTCGCCCAGCTTGGGCAGCGTGGCCGCGCTGAAGGTCTCGACCCCCGCCGCCAATGCCGCACCGCCGTCAGACAGTTTGTCCAGCGGGCCACCCTTTTCATTCAGGCGCTTGGCGGTAACGCCAATTTCAGCCACCGTTGCGTTCGTCTGGGCAGACGTGCTTTGCAGCGATACAAGGGTGGCATCCATGGTTTTAACCAGCCGGGGAATGTTGACCTTGTCAGGGCCGAGCTGCGCGTCCAGCACGCGGTTCATGTTCGATGACAACTTGCCCACGCTGCTGGCGGCTTCGCCCATGCCGTCGAGCGCCAGCGTCACACGCTTTTGGTTGTCATCAGACAGCAACTTGTTGACCTGCGAGCTGGCAAGCTCCACCTGCTTGAAGATAGCCTCGCTTTGCTTGAGCAGTTTGTCCAGGCCACCGGTTTGCAGCGGTATGCGCGGCGGATCTGCGTCGTTGGGAGTCAATCGCACGGTAGACGTGCCGGTATCGTCCAGCTGAATAAAGCCCAGGCCCGTGACGCCCTGCGAGGCGACTGTGGCAAACACCGACTGGGTGACGGGTGCGGCCCGGTCAATCGACACCCGCAAAAGCACGTTGCCCTTGACTTTGTGGTCAAAACCTATGAATTCGACCTTGCCAACCGGCACCCCGCGAAAGTTCACATTGGCCTGCGGCTGAACACCCGAGATGATCTCGCTGGTCGACATTTCATACATGTCACGCGTGGTGTTGTCCCGCATTAGCCACACGGCCAGCGCGGCCAACAGCGCAGACACCACCAGCACAAAGGCACCAGCGGCCATGGCATGAGCTTTGTTTTCCATTGTTCAATTTCCTTTCTATACCGTGAATGGATATTCGCGCAGCAACTCCATCGCGCGCTGGCCTCGGGGGCCCAAAAAAAACTCATGAATAAACGGATGCGCAAATGCCACTACTTCTTTGGGCGTATCGCAAATGATGACTTTTTGATCCGCCAGCACTGCAATGCGGGTGCTCAGCTCAAACAGCGTGTCCAGGTCGTGCGTCACCATCACCACCGTGAGCGCCATACCCTTGTGCAGCGACCGCAGCAACGCGCAAAAGCTGTCGGAGCTTTCTGGGTCCAGCCCGGCGGTGGGCTCGTCGAGCAGCAGCAGCGGCGGGTCCATGATCAGCGCGCGTGCCAGCGCCACGCGCTTGACCATACCGCCCGACAAGTCGCTCGGCATTTTGCCGGCGGCATCTAGCGGCAAGCCAACCATTTGCAGCTTGACCATCGCCGCTTCGCGTATGACTTCAGGCGGCAACACCTTCAGCTCGCGCAGCGGAAAGGCAATGTTCTCCAGCACCGTAAAAGCCGAGAACAGCGCACCCTGCTGAAACAGCATGCCGACCCGACTGGCCGCGCCTTGCGCGCTTAATTCGGCGGCAGGTTTACCCAGCACGGTGATGCTTCCTTTGGTCGGGTGCTCCAGGCCCAGCATTTGCCTGAGCAGCACCGTTTTGCCGGTGCCCGAGCCGCCCACCAGCGACAACACCTCGCCGCGCTGCACGCTCAGCTCCAGGTCTTTGTGGATGACCGACTCTTTGTCACCGTTTTTAAACACGGTCCAAAGTTTTTTGATGTCAACGACGGTCTCCATCATGTCTAGATGCCCACGTTTTTAAATAAAACCGCAAACAGGGCATCAACCAAAATAACCACCGTGATGGACGTCACCACTGACGATGTGGTGCCTTGCCCCAAGCTTTCGGTGTTGGGTTTGACGCGCAGGCCAAAGTGGCAGCCCACCAGTGCAATCAGCACCCCAAAAACCACCGACTTGCAGGTAGCCAGCGTCAGGTTGGCAATGTCGACCGCTCCAGGCAGGGCAGTGATAAAAAACGCGGGGGTGATGCCCATGGCCGCATTGGCCGCCAACATGCCACCCAGCAGCGCAGCGACTGTCGTCCACACACTGATCAGCGGCATCACCACGGCCAGCGCTAACGCGCGCGGCATGACGAGCCGAAAGCCGCGCGCAATGCCCATCACGCGCATCGCGTCCAGCTCTTCCGTTACCCGCATCACGCCAATTTGCGCGGTGATGGCCGAGCCCGATCGCCCGGCAATCAAAATCGCCGCCAGTACCGGGCCCAGCTCGCGTATGAGCGAAATACCCAAAATATTGACGATAAATGCGTCCGCACCAAATTGTTTAAGTTGCTGCGAAATCAGATACGCCAGCACCACACCAATTAAAAACCCCACCAGCGCTGTAATCGGCAACGCCGTGGCACCAATATGAAACAAGTGCCCCGACAGGTCACGCCATGGGCCTTCGTTTGGTCGGCGCATCAGGCGCATGATGTCCAGCAGCAACTGGCCAATCAAGCGGACCAGTGACTTCATGTGGTCCAGCATGGCCAGGGTGCGGACGCCCAGCACCACCAACGGTTCCATCCAGTCGCGCTTGGGCTTTGCCGCATCTTGACTGGCGTACTTTTCAATCGTCTCAATCAGTGCCCGTTGTTGCGGCGCTATGTCAATATGAGCAGGCCACACCCGTCCCCAATGGCTCCAAAGCAGTTGTGCGCCCAAATGATCAAGTTGCTCAATGTTTAAAAGATTCCAGTGCGCGTCTTTTGGCTGGCCAATGGCTTTGAGCTGACTTTGCACTGCTGGCCATGCGGTTTGACCCGTCAGTTCGGCGGCAGTCCAGGCTCCCAGCACTGCGCACACCACGCCTTCGGGGGTTTGCTGCTGGTCAATTCTGGGCGCGGATGGGTTCATAGACGTGAAGAAGAAAAAGATGGTAACTGCGAAACTGCAAAAACGCCTCCCCCCGGTGTGGGGGAGTGGCGCTGTCCTACAAGCGATCTACAAGCGACCTACAGGTGCCCTACACGTGCAAAATACAGGCCTATGCAACACACACCTGAAGAACAACCGATTTTTGACTACATCATCGTGGGCGGCGGCACAGCGGGCTGCCTGCTGGCCAACCGCTTAAGCGCTGATGCGTCTAAAAAAGTGCTGATGATTGAAGCCGGCAAAAAGGACGACTACCACTGGATTCACATCCCGGTCGGCTACCTGTACTGCATCGGCAACCCACGCACCGACTGGCTGTACAACACCGAGCCCGAAGCGGGCTTAAACGGCCGCGCGCTGCGCTACCCGCGCGGCAAAGTGTTGGGCGGCTCGTCCAGTATCAACGGCATGATTTACATGCGCGGCCAGGCACATAACTACAACGACTGGGCGCAGCTGACGGGCGACGCAGCCTGGGCTTGGGACAACAGCTTGCCGCACTTCAAGCTGCATGAGCATCATTACAAAGGCGCTGATGCGTTTCATGGCGCCAAGGGCACCGCACCTGAGCTGCTGCAAGACAAAAGCGTGCCGTACCAAAAGCTGCTGCGCCACCACAATGCGGGCGGCGAGTGGCGTGTCGACAAACAGCGGCTGCGCTGGGATGTGCTGGATGCTTTTTCAGCAGCCGCCGTGCAGGCGGGCATACCCGCGACTGAGGACTTCAACCGGGGCGATAACGAAGGCGTGGGCTACTTTGAAGTCAACCAATCTGGCGGCTGGCGCTGGAACACCGCCAAAGCTTTTTTACGCCCCACCTGCTACGGCAGGCCGAACTTTGAAATGTGGAACAAAGCGCAAGTCTGCAAGCTCATCATTGAAAAGCAGCCCGACGGCAGCCAGCGCTGCACAGGCGTAGAGGTGTGGACGGGCCTGGAAAAGGTGTGCGCCATGGCCACGCGGGATTCTGGCAAAGCCAGAGGCTTGATCGGCGAGGTGATTTTGTGCGCCGGTGCGATTGGCTCGCCGCAAATATTGCAGCTCTCAGGCATTGGCCCGGGCGCGTTGCTTCAGCAACACGGCATTGATGTTGTTAAAGACTTGCCCGGCGTTGGCGCCAACTTGCAAGACCATTTGCAAATCCGCTCGGTGTACAAAATCACCGCGCCTAAAAACTCCACCCTCAACACGCTCGCCAGCAGCGCCTGGGGCAAGGCGCGTATTGGGCTGGAGTATTTGTTCAAACGCACTGGCCCCATGAGCATGGCCCCGTCGCAGCTCGGCGCGTTCACCCGCTCTGATGCGGCGCAAGCCTACCCTAACATTGAGTACCACGTTCAGCCGTTGTCGCTCGATGCCTTTGGCGAGCCACTGCACAGCTTTAACGCCTTTACCGCCAGCGTCTGCAACCTGGCCCCCACCAGCCGCGGCACGGTCAATATCAAAAGCCCCCGCTTTGAAGACGCGCCCGCCATTGCCCCCAATTACCTGAGCACGGCTGAAGACAAAAAAGTAGCGGCTGATTCATTGCGCGTGACGCGCCGCATTGTCAGCCAAAGCGCGCTGGCCAAGTACCAACCCGAAGAGTTCAAACCGGGTGTGCAGTTTCAAACCGATGAAGAGCTGGCCAGGCTGGCAGGCGATATTGCCACCACTATTTTCCACCCAGTAGGCACCACCAAAATGGGGCGTGATGATGACGCAACGGCTGTGGTCGACTCGCACTTGCGCGTGCGCGGCATACGCGGCTTGAGGGTGGTTGACGCGGGCGTGATGCCGCTGATCACCAGTGGCAACACCAATTCACCGACGCTGATGATTGCCGAGAAAGCGGCGGAGTGGATTTATGCGGGGGTTTGAATGTGCACTCCCTCTCCCTCTGGGAGAGGGCAGGGGTGAGGGCTAGCGATATACGACTCGTACTGCGGCTTACGTTGACGCAGCCAGCGTGAATTACTCAGGAGCGAATCATGGCTAAAAAGACAGTTGCAATTGAGTTGGTTAAAACCGAGGCAAGCTACCGTCGTGCGCTCAAACAGGTTTCATATTTCTTTGACCACCCTCCAACCGCTGGCTCAGCTCTTGAAGCTGAGTTCGAGCTGTTGATGATGATGGTTGAGCGCTATGAGGCTGAACACTTCGCCGTTCAATTCTGAGGGAACTATTTCGCTTGATTCAAAAGTGCGGGCTGTCCAAATTCAATTAACTGAGCGTTGGACTTTTCGAAATAAGTTCTCCAAAAATCTGCGAGGGCTGACATGGTCTTTGGATCGCGGTAAGCCGCTTTCTTATTCTTCGTATCGTCGCTCAATAGACCCGCCCCCAGCACATAGACGCGAGCACCACCGAAGTCCGCCATCAAATTGCTATCGGTTGCCAGCTTCATCTCTTTCGTCGGGTCGATTTTGCGCACTAACTGGTTTGCGTAAAAACTCGATATAGAAGAGTTTTCCAGCATGTCAGACACCAGTAAAACAACTTTTTCTGTCGCTTTAGACTGGCGAACTTTGCCTGAGATGTCTTTCAAACTTGCCAAAACGTCTGACTTTGCAATTGCACCGCTGCT
>JAYWFR010000128.1:0-4819 GCA_043778695.1 Polaromonas sp.
GTGCAAATGCGCCAAGGTTTTTTCAGCGTGCAGCAAACCTGCCCGCAGTGCAAAGGCACAGGCAAGCTGATACCTGAGCCCTGCGTGTCTTGCCACGGCGTAGGCAAAACCAAAAACAACAAAACACTGGAAGTCAAAATCCCCAGCGGCATTGACGACGGCATGCGCATCCGCTCCACCGGCAACGGTGAGCCCGGCACCAACGGCGGGCCACCGGGCGATCTGTACATTGAAATTCGCGTGAAAAAGCACGAGATTTTTGAGCGCGATGGCGATGATCTGCACTGCGCTGTGCCTATCAGCTTTACCACTGCAGCCCTGGGCGGCGAGATCGAAGTACCGACGTTAGCTGGTAAGGCGGCCATCGACATACCAGAGGGCACGCAGGCGGCCAAGCAGTTCAGGTTGCGCGGCAAGGGCATCAAGGGCGTGCGCAGCAGCTACCCGGGTGACTTGTACTGCCACATTACGGTGGAGACACCCGTCAAGCTGACGGAGCACCAGCGCAAGCTGCTCAAAGAGTTTGACGAGTCGCTTAAAAAAGGCGGATCCAAACACTCACCGAGCGAAGACAGCTGGACTGATAAGTTAAAGAATTTTTTTAGCGCTTGAGTGTGGCGTTTCATGTTAGCTATTGAATAAATAGCTGTTCAAGCGCTAAATGATTGGGCTACAGGCGTTTTCGGGTGGATACGACGCCTTTTTCTGTTACTGTTTTGAGTTCCCCACATATTTGTCTCGTGAAAGTGCTTGCCAAATCACGGCCGGCAGCTTTGGCACCAACACATGACCCCTAACCTCTCCCCAAAACGCGAGCTTTGGCTGCTTCTAACTTTAGCGGGCATCCAGTTCACCCATATCGTTGACTTCATGGTCATGATGCCGTTAGGTCCGCTATTTACCAAGCTGTTCAATATCAGTGATGCCAAGTTTGGCTTGCTGGTGTCGGCCTACACCTTTTCTGCAGGCGCGTCCGGCTTGCTGGCATCGTTTTATGTGGACCGATTCAGCCGCAAAAAGCTGCTTTTGAGTCTGTATGTTTTGTTTGCGTTGGCCACGCTGGCTTGCGGGCTTGCGCAGAGTTATGACGGCTTGATGCTGGCGCGTGTGGCGGCCGGTGCCTTTGGTGGGGTGCTGGCAGCAATGACGCAAACCATCGTGGCGGACGTGATTCCGTTTGAACGTCGTGGCCGGGCGATGGGGTTGGTAATGTCGTCGTTTGCGCTGGCCTCAGTCGCGGGCGTGCCAGCTGGTCTTTTTTTGGCAGCGCAGTTCAATTGGCACACGCCTTTTTTTGTGATTGCTGCCGTGTGCCTGTTGCTCACTGCTGGCGCGTGGGTCACGCTGCCGTCTCTGGCTGACCACCTCAAACACCAACGCAGCTCGCCAATCGCTAGCATCCTAGAGGTGCTGCGTGACGCTAACCATTTAAAAGCCTTCGCGTTTACTGCACTGATGATGATCGCGGGCTTTACAGTCATTCCGTACATCACGATTTACACCACCACCAACGGCGGATTGACGGTGCAGCAACTGCCCTATGTTTACTTGGCTGGCGGTGCGGCGACGTTGGTGACAGCCCGCATGATTGGCCGACTGACCGATTCGGTGGGCAAGGCAAAAATGTTCAAAATCACCGCTGTGTTTGCCATGCTGTCGGTTTGGCTGGTCACACTTTGTGCGCCGTTGGGTTTGTGGGGCATTTTGCTGGTTACCACCATCATGTTTATCGGTATGAATGGCCGCATGATCCCGGGCATGGCGGTGGCCACAAGCGCAGCCAACCCGAAATTGCGCGGGACGTTCATGGCGCTCAATTCATCGGTACAGTCCGCCGCGATGGGTTTGGCTACGTTTGTGGGCGGCCTGGTCATCAGCCGAGATGCGCAGGGTTTGGTGCAGTATTTTTGGGTTAATGCGCTGCTGGGAATGCTGGCTACCGGGCTTAGCTTGATGCTGGTAGGCCGCTTAACGCTGTATGGCGCGGTCAATTCAAAGCAGGCACAAAAAGCCGATGTAAAGCCGCTATAAAGCTGATTTAAAGCCGAGCCAAGCAGCCTAAAACTTCTGTGGCCGCATCACCTCAATGCCGGAGAAAAACAAGCTCACCCCATAGTTGTTGGCGTATTGGGCGATGACGTGACTGGCCAAGGCATCAGCTACAGCCTCGTCACAAATAATCTTCATCTCGATCATGCGGTCAGCGTCCCAATTGCCTTCATGGGTGGCGTATTGGGTGCCGCCGCGAACGTCGTACACGGTGTAGCCCTGAGCGCCTAACCGCTTGGCATCCAGGATCAATGACTTTTCAAGAATTGCCTCGGCAATGATGACGAGCAGTTTTTTTTGATGTTTTAGCATGGTGAGTGAGCCAATTGCGTCAATGGATTTAAGCAAGAACCTGTGCCAGCTTTAAGTACAGCGGAATTCCCAGCAGTACGTTGAACGGAAAAGTCACACCCAAAGCCGCAGTGATCGACAGCGCAGCATTGGCCTGGGGCACGGCAATGCGCATGGCGGTTGGCGCTGCGATATAGCTGGCACTGGCCGCCAGAGCCGCCATGATGGCAACGCCGCCGATGCTCAAGCCCAGCGCTTTACCGCCAAGAGCCCCCAGCACTGCAAGCCCCATCGGCGCCAGCAACGCGAACGCTATCAATTTGACACCGTAGCGCTTTAACTCGGCCAGCCTGCCGCCCGCCACCAGCCCAAGTTCGAGCAAAAACAGCGCCAGTACGCCTTTGAACAACACGGTGAACAGCGGGGCAATCGGCGCGGTGCCGGCCTCCCCCATGAGCGTGCCAATCGCCAGACCGCCGACCAGCAAAAAAACAGATTTACCCAAAAACACATCGTGCGCCAAGTCGCGCCAGCCGAATCCGGCATTTGCGTCTGCCGTGCTGCATTGGTTCTTTTCGTACCAGCGCGCCAGTGCAATTCCCGTGACGATGCCCGGTGCTTCGAGCAAGGCCACCCACAGCGCGGCGTGCGCTTCAAAGGGAATATTTCGGTGCGTTAGGTACGCGCTGGCCACAGCAAATGTCACCACGCTCACCGACCCGTAATGTGCTGCAACTGATGCGGCGTCGAACCCACTCAGGCCAATCAAGCGCGTGAGTATCGGGTATAGCAGCAAAGGAATCGTCAACCCCAGAGCCAAACAAAACAGCATCTGCGGCACAACCGCGTCAAGGCTTTGCTTGGACAACTCTACCCCGCCCTTCAAACCAATAGCAAGCAGCAGGTAAATGGAAAGCGTCTCGTACAGCACGCCAGGCAAGGCCAAATCACTTTTTACCAGCCGCGCCAGCACGCCTAGTAAAAAAAACAAAACGACAATATCTATCATCAAAAAGTCTATTTGTGAAACTTAAAACCAAGCAACTATGGCAGGCTAAATTTTAGGCTTTAGCGCTTGCTGTGTGATGGCCGACAGCGTGGTTCTGGTGGTGATAACTTCTGGGTCCAGCATGACCTCAATCAGCGTGCCTTCAGGCCTGCTAAGCGCGTCCATCAGCTCGGACTCAAACTGCGCTGTGGCAGTGATGCGCACGCCCGCATAGCCGTAGGCGCGTGCTAGCGCAGCGAAGTCAGGGTTTTGCAAATGCGAGCCGGTGGTGCGCGTTGGGTACTCGCGCTCCTGGTGCATGCGTATCGTGCCGTACATGCCGTTGTTAAGCAGCACAATGATGGTTTTAGCGCCATGCTGCACGGCGGTGGCCAGCTCCTGGCCGTTCATCAGGAAGTCGCCGTCGCCAGCGATGTTGACCACCCAGCGCCCGGGCTGCAGCAAGGCCGCCGCCACCGCCGCCGGCAGGCCATAGCCCATCGCGCCAGAGCTCGGGGCCAGCTGGGTGCGGCCATGGTGCTGCAGCCCCGGATGGCGGCAGTAGCGGTGCAACCAGCCGCTGAAGTTGCCGGCGCCATTGGTGTACACGGTGCTCTCGGGCAACAGCCGCTGCAGCGCCTTGATGAGCACGGCCATGTCGAAGGGCTCGACCGGCGGCGCGGCGAGGTTGGCTTCGTAGTCGGCACCCGCCGCGGCGGCGTGCGCGGCCCAGGGCAGCGTCGTCGGCGCCGCCAGCGCAACGAGCGCCTTGGCTGCACAGGCCATGGATGCCTGCAACATCAGATCGGCCTGGTAGACACGGCCCAGTTCCTCGGCGCCGGCGTGGACATGCACCAGCTTCTGCAGCGGCCGCGGCGCCTGCAGCGTGCTGTAGCCCTGCGTCGTCATCTCGCCCAGGCGCACACCCAGCGCGATCACGAGGTCGGCGTCCTTGACGCGAGCCACCAGCTTGGGGTTGGTGCCGATGCCGACATCACCGGCGTACAACGCATGGCGGTTGTCGAAGGTGTCCTGGAAGCGCCAGGCACAGGCCACGGGCAGCTGCCAGTTCTCGGCAAAGCGCTGCAGCGCATGGGCGGCTTCGGCGTCCCAGCCCGATCCGCCGGCGATGACGATGGGCCGCTGGGCCGCCATCAGCATCGCGCGCAGGTCGCGCAGCCCGCCGGGTGCGGGCCAGGCTCGCACCGGCTCGACGCGCGGCAGCGCCGGCGCGGCGGTCAGCGTCGTCAGCATGTCCTCGGGCAGCGCCAGCACCACTGGGCCGGGGCGGCCCTGCATCGCGGTGTGGAAGGCGCGCGCCACGTACTCGGGCAGCCGGTCGGCGCTCTGCACCTCGGCCACCCACTTGGCCAGGCCCAGCGTGCCGGGGCTAAACATCTGGCGGTAGTCGATCTCCTGGAAGGCCTCGCGGTCGCGCTGGTCGCTGGCCACCTGGCCGATGAACAGCACCATCGGCGTGCTGTCCTGGAA
>JAYWFR010000129.1:0-27446 GCA_043778695.1 Polaromonas sp.
GTGACGAGCCTTCCCGCATGGTAAAGCGGCCAACCGGGTCAGGTGGGGAACCAAGCAGCCCTAACTGTGGAGTCAGTGCCGGGGTCAAGGCTCGTCACCCAATTTCGCTCCACTTACAGCCCGATATGTCGTTACTGCGCCTTGTCGTGCTGGAGCACTGCCAGCGGCTTCGCGCCTAATCTCGGACTGCAATTGAAACGAAATTGCATCATCTTTGCCTCACATCGTTTCATATCCCGGCCGTGCTGGAGCACTGTCTGCGGCTTTGCGCCTAATCTCGCGCCGAAATGAAAACAGAATGACGTGTTAGAGCTCGTCCAAAGCCCATTCGATATGCTCTTGCAATAGCGCACTCTCACACCCCAGCCGCATCTGTAACGCTGTCCGAATCCCGCCGTCATACCCCGCCCGTAGCGCATTGCCCATGGCCACGGCGATATTACGCAGCCAGCGTTCGTGGCCGATGCGGCGTATGGCGCTGCCTTCTGTGAAGCTTAAAAACTCTGCTTCGGACCACGCGAACAACGTTACCAGTTGCTGGCCTGTCAGCCCCTGCCGTTCATCAAAGTCGGGCAAAGCGCTGCGCTGGGCAAACTTGTTCCACGGGCAAATCAGCTGGCAGTCGTCACAGCCGTAAATGCGGTTGCCCATCAAGGGGCGTAGCTCCAGCGGTATCGCCCCGGCATGCTCAATCGTCAAGTAAGAAATGCAGCGCCGTGCGTCCAGTATGTGAGGCGCAATGATGGCTTGCGTAGGGCAAACGTCGATACAGGCACTGCAGCTACCGCAATGCGCCGTCACGGGCACGCTGGGTGGCAATGCCATGTCGATATAGATTTCGCCCAGAAAAAACATCGACCCTGCTTCGCGGTTTAAGACCAGTGTGTGTTTGCCGCGCCAGCCTTGGCCGGCTCTTAACGCTAGCTCTGCTTCCAGCACGGGAGCAGAATCGGTAAAAGCACGGTGGCCAAGTGTCCCAACCTGCGCCGCGATTTTTTCCCCCAGCTTTTGGAGGCGACCGCGCATCACTTTGTGATAGTCACGACCGCGTGCATAACTGGAGACGATGGCTTCCTGGGGCCGCTTCAAACGACTAAATTCAACCGCCTGCCAATCATCACGCGTAGATGTCGGCAAATAGTCCATCCGCGCCGTGATGATGCTGACTGTGCCAGGAACCAATTCGGCTGGCCGCGCCCTTTTAAGCCCATGCGCGGCCATGTAGTGCATGTCGCCGTGAAAGCCTGCTGACAACCAGGCCGATAATCCAGCTTCAGCCGACGACAAATCAACACCTGCAATTCCGATTTGCGAGAATCCAAGCTCACGCGCCCATGTTTGAATGTTGTTTACTAACGCCTGCCCAGTTGAATGAATGCTTTGAACCACCCGCCGATTGTAAAAAGGATTGCTTGGGCCGACGAGGCTGCAACCCAGGCGTTTGCCCAAGCACTGGCTGGCCGGGCAACGATAGCCAACGCCTTGATTGAGCTGCGCGGTGATTTGGGCGCTGGTAAAACGACGTTTGTGCGCCACTTGCTGGCTGCATTGGGCGTACAAGGCCGCATCAAAAGCCCAACCTATGCAGTGGTCGAGCCCTACACGCTCGAAAACGGTTTGAACATCTGGCACTTTGATTTTTACCGCTTCAATGACCCGCGCGAGTGGGAGGAAGCCGGATTTCGCGATATTTTTGCCAGCCCCGGGCTCAAGCTGGTGGAGTGGCCTGACAAGGCAGGGGATTATTTGCCGCCAGCCGATTTGGTATTGGCGATTGACCTTCGTGAAAACGATGTCAGGCAAGTTACGCTGACAGCGCAGACGGATATCGGCAGGGCCTTGCTGCCATGAACCAGCGACGCAGCGTTTTAAAGCTTGGCGGTATGGTGCTGCTGCTAGGCGTGCAGCACATCGCCAGCGGCGCTTCCATCGTGGCCGTACGGGTGTGGCCATCCAAAGACTACACCCGCTTGACGATTGAGTCGGATGGTGAAATCAAAACGCGGCAGTTTTTTATTGCCGAGCCGCCGCGCCTGGCAGTCGACATAGAAGGCCTAGACCTGATACCTGCGCTGCGTGAACTGGTGGCAAAAGTTAATCCCGATGACCCAAATATTTTGGGTATTCGCGTTGGGCAAAACACGCCGGGTGTGGTGCGCTTGGTGATTGATCTAAAGCAGCCCATCTTGCCGCAAGTATTTACGTTAGCCCCCGTTGCGGCTTACCAGTTCCGTCTGGTGTTTGACCTTTACCCCGCGCAGGTGGCCGACCCACTGGAGGCCTTGATCGCCGAACGACTGGCTGATAAATTGCAATTTAAAACGCCCACGCTGTCAGCGCCAGCAAAAGGGCCATCGCCATCGCAAGCACCCGACGCGCTGGGTGAACTCATGGCCAAGCAGTCCAGCAGGCCCGCAACTGGCACTGCCGCTACAGCTACAGCTACAGCTACAGCTACAGCTACAGCCAAGCCTACAGCAAAACTGCCGCCAGATTCGCCGTCCAGCCCAACGGCAGCGGCCAAACTGCCCGCAGAAGCTTCAGCCGCTGCTACCGGTAAAACCGACAGGCTGGTCATCGTGGCACTTGACCCCGGCCATGGCGGCGAAGACCCAGGCGCGATTGGCCCAGGCGGCACACGTGAAAAAGACGTGGTGCTGCAAATTGCCCACCGCTTGCGTGACCGTATCAACCAGCAGCCGAACATGCGAGCGTTCCTAACGCGTGATGCTGATTTTTTTGTGCCGCTGCACATCCGCGTGCAAAAGGCGCGCAAGGTACAAGCCGACCTTTTCATCAGCATTCACGCTGATGCGTTTTTTACCGAGCGGCCGCAAGGCGCCAGCGTGTTTGCACTCAGCGACAAAGGCGCATCCAGCAGCGCCGCCCGATGGATGGCTGATAAGGAAAATTCAGCTGATTTGGTCGGTGGTCTGAACGTGAAAGCCAAAGACGCCCAGGTGCAAAAAGCCATGCTGGACATGAGCACCACTGCACAAATCAGCGACAGCTTAAAACTTGGCAGCGCCATGCTGGGGGAAATAGGCGCAGTGGGCAAGTTGCACAAGCCGCGGGTTGAGCAAGCGGGTTTTGCGGTGCTCAAAGCGCCCGACATTCCCAGTGTGCTGGTCGAAACCGCCTTCATCAGTAACCCTGACGAAGAGGCCAAGCTACGTAGCGACGCGTATCAAGTGCAACTGGCTGATGCGCTGATGCGCGGCGTCCAGCGTTACTTTGCACGCAATCCGCCGTTGGCGAGAAACCGGCCGCTGTGAGCTTTCGCCGACCAGCAGCACGAGCGCCAGGGTTACAAGCAGTCGCAAGTCGTACGGTCAAAGCAGGTTTTTGCCTACATCGCCTGCGACACTGTTGCATTAAATTAGCGTGACAGGCCGCCGGAAAACTATCCACCGCTCGGCTTGCAAGTTCTACCAAGCAACTTCTACAAAGGAATCCACCATGACAACAAAACTTTTACTCTCAAAACTTTTACTCTCCGTTGCCGCTACAGGCGCTATGGCGCTCACAGGCTGCGGAACCAACCCAACCAATGCACAAATCGGTACAGGCGTTGGCGCTGTCGCTGGCGGCGTGGTCGGCAATGCCGTGTTTGGCAGCACTTTAGGCACAGTCGGCGGGGCCGCTGCCGGGGCGCTGATCGGAAACGAAGTTGGCAAGAAAAAATAAACCGAATTTGACTCGATTGCCAGTACGCAATACTCCAACTGGTCGAATCAGATAGGGTAAATCAGTGAGTTGAGAATCATCTCGCTGTCGTACACGCAAAGGCGGCTCCTGAACTTCCAGGAGTCGCTTTTTTTTGTCAGCTCGTCAATATACCGGCCTACGTTGTAGACCTCACTGACACCGCCAGGTTTGGTTCGAAACACGGCGTAATTCGCCTCGGCCCTGATGTCATCACCGCTATGAGAGATGATGCGCGCGGGGCTGATGATGTGCCGCATGTAGTAAGGGCCGTGGTAGATGGTTTGCGTGATGCCGTACACACGGTCTTTCATCATGCCCTGGCTTTCCAGCGCTATCAGTGCTAGCGGCAGACCGCGATCAAAATTTTCACGCGCCTGAACTTTGTAGTGGCCGTCTTCTGTGAAAAACAGCGGCCAGTCGTTAAACCGTTTGTCGTCCAGCGAAGCCGCGTAGGCTGCGTTGATCTGGTCAATCTGGTGGTGCAGCAGCATGGATTCGGGCATGGACACCGTCATAGCTTCATCACCTTGCGCCAGTAGGCGTACATGCTGCGGATCAACGTTTCGGTCACCATGTGCTCGGCACCGCCAGTGCCGGTGCCGCCCAGCTCGCACACCGTGCTGCCAGCATCGCCCGCTTGCTTAAAGCCCGCCTGGCTGAACTCAATCACCTCCCCGTCGTCCGCGCTGACAAAACCCGCCGGACCAAATAAATTGGCTTGGCGCAGGCGGCGTTGCGTCATCTCGGGGGTGTCCTCAATAAAGCCAAAATGCGTCCAAACAAAATCAAACTCGCCCTGCCCGCGCGGCACGATATGCCGGGTGCTCAGTGAGTTGACCTGCTGCTGAATGATAAGACTGGGGAACAGCGTGATCATGGTCACGGTGGGTGTGATGTCAGTGCCAGCGTTTGACGGATCGTCAACTTTCCACCAGGCCTCTGGCACCACGTCGAGCAAACGGTCGTCGTGCAGGGTCATGTTGGCTTTGAAGCTGGTGACGCCGTCGGTGACGGCACCGTTTGCACTGCCTTCATTGCGGCGCGAGATCATCACCGCATGCCTGCCGTGCTCGTCCATCACCATGCGGCTTTTTTGGTCGGCGCGCCACAAGCCAAACGTCACAAACCAGGTGTGCAGCAAGCCCGGGTGGTACGGATCTTTGATGTTTTCCATCATCAGCTTCCAATTGCCCGGAATGCGTTGACGGTTGTAGCCCAGCAGGCTCAGGCTGCGTGCGCTGCCATCCTTGGCTTTAAAAATACGGTTAATCCACGGCGTCACGGCCGGACCGAGATACTCTTCAATAGGAGCGGCCTGGTCGCTAAATGTGGCAAACACCAAGCCATGCAGCACCGCCACCCGCAGCTTGGTCAAACCGTGGTCTTTGATGTCAAAGCCGTCGGGCATGCCGCCCTGTACTTTGCCGTGTGCAACATTGCCTTCTTTCACACCGTCTTTAAATGGCAAGCCCGCCAAGTCGCCGTTGAGCTTGTAGGTCCATTGGTGATACGGGCAGACGAAGGCTCTTGCATTGCCATGTGGCGTTTGGCAAAAGCGCACGCCCCGGTGGGCACAGCGGTTTTCCACCACGCGGATACCTGAATCTGTGGCTCGGTCTTTGGGCGAAATACGGTCACGCACCATCAGCACCTGGCGTTCACCGACATGGCTTAGTTTGTAGTCGCCCGTGTTGGGTATTTCAATCTCAAGGCCTACATAACTCCAATGGTCGCCATAAAAAATGGTGTCCAGCTCTTTTTGGTACAGCTGCGCATCGGTATAAGCCCAGAACGGCACGCGGCTAGAACCAGGCTGCGCCCAGCGAGATGGCTCTAGGTTTAGTGGCATGAAGAAATCATAAGCTTACTTACTAGTTTCGTGTTTAGGGTTTAACCGACTCTTGCGCGGCAGGGGTTCGCCCGGCCTTCCAAGCCCCATAAATCACCACCAAACCAGGGATCAAAATCATCGCCCAAATGATTTTTTCCAAATTTGTTTTCACGACAGGAATATTGCCAAACAAATAACCCGCCGTGACGACGCCGCCCACCCACAACGCGCCGCCCACCACGTTGTAAAGCGTGAATTTACTTCGGCTCATGTCGGACACCCCGGCTACAAACGGTGCAAAGGTCCGCAAAAAAGGCGCAAAACGCGCCAAGATGATAGTGATGCCGCCGTAGCGCTCGTAAAACGCGTGCGACTTGTCAAACGCTTTTTTATTGAAAAACCGTGAATTTCCCCAGCCAAATACTTTGGGGCCAAAGTACCGGCCAATGCTGTAATTGCACTGGTCGCCTAAAAAGGCAGCGACAAACAACAAACCAACAGCTACTGGGTAGCTCATCAGGCCAACACCGCACATGGCACCCACCACAAATAACAATGAATCACCAGGCAAAAACGGCATGACGACCACGCCGGTTTCTACAAAAATGATGAAAAACAACAGGGCGTAAACCCACGCACCGTAGGTAGTAACAAAAGTTTCAAGGTACTTGTCAATGTGAACGATGAAGTCGATAAGAAAAGTGATAAGTTCCATGCTGGGATTTTGCCAGCAGTTTTGACAAGTGTCTCGGCAGATGCCGACTGGCATCCCGCCTAAAATCACGGGTAATGTCTGACTTAGCCTTGCGCCGCCCTATACGTGAACTGCCCGACGAACTGATCAGCCAAATTGCCGCAGGCGAGGTGGTAGAACGGCCCGCATCGGTGGTGCGCGAGCTGGTTGACAACGCACTCGACGCTGGCGCCAGCCAGATATCTGTCAGACTGCTGGCGGGCGGGGTGCGGCTAATAGCGGTTGAAGACGACGGCACAGGCATACCCAGCGCTGAACTGCCGATTGCTTTAAAGCGCCACGCCACCAGCAAAATTGGCAGCCTGCAAGACTTGGAATCCGTCGGCACGATGGGTTTTAGGGGCGAGGCGTTGGCGGCTATCAACTCGATTGCAGACATGAGTGTCATGTCTCGCACTGATGGCACAGGCCACGCTTGGCAGCTCGATGGCCGTACCGGCGAGCTATGCGCCGCAGCGCGCAGCCGGGGCACAACCGTTGAGGTGCGCGAGCTGTTTTACGCCACCCCCGCCCGCCGCAAATTTTTAAAAACCGACGCCACCGAGCTGGCACATTGCATTGAAGCAGTGCGCCGCCACGCACTGGTACGGCCGGACGTCGGCTTTGCCATTTGGCACGAGGGCAAGTTGGTCGAACAATGGCGCGTATGCACCTCAGCGGCGGCCCAAGATCAACGCTTGGCCGACGTGCTGGGCAGCGAGTTTGTTGAACGGTCGGTGGCAATTAATTACCAAAGCACTGCCGTCCGCCCGGACGGCTCACCGTTAATTCGCGTCTGGGGCCGCGCGGGCGTTCCTGATGCGGCGCGCAGCCGGGCTGACCATCAGTTTGCCTACGTCAATGGCCGCTTTGTGCGCGACAAGGTCATCACCCACGCAGCCCGTAGCGCCTATGAAGACGTGCTGCACGGCCACCGCCAGCCGGTGTATGCGCTGTATGTCGACATGGACCCAACACGGGTTGACGTGAATGTGCACCCGACAAAAATTGAAGTTCGCTTCAGGGACAGCCGCGAGGTCCACAGCGCGGTACGCCATGCGGTTGAAAACGCATTGGCTATACCCCGTTCAGCCGCCGTACCAACCGCCGTGCCAACCGCCGTACCAACCGCCGCGTGGGCCGCTGTCGGTGCAGCAGGGGCGCTTGAAACTGAAAAAACCAACAGTTTTAATTCATTTCAAGCATCAAATAAGCCTGTAGCCCAATATAGACATGGGCAACTAGCTATGACTTATGTAGCAACAGATAATTACCACGTGAGTGACTTTGAAGCCATGTGGCCACAGCCATCATCACAGATTCATGCTGCTCAAGCGTTACCCGAACCCGCCAACACCTGGCCGCTGGGCCGCGCCATCGCTCAGTTGCAAGGCATTTACATCCTGGCCGAAAACACCCAAGGCCTGGTGGTGGTTGACATGCACGCCGCCCATGAACGCATTGTTTATGAGCGGCTAAAAACGCAGATGGACACCGCGCACATTCACAGCCAGCCGCTTTTGATACCCGCTACTTTTGCCGCCAGCGCGCAAGAAGTCGCTACGGCTGAAAGCGCTTATGACACGCTCGCATTGCTGGGCCTGGACATCACACCGTTTTCAGCCAAAACACTGGCTGTGCGCGCTGTGCCCACGTCGCTGGCGCAAGGCGATGCGGTGGAATTAGCCCGCAGCGTGCTGGCTGAACTGGCTCAGCATGACGCCGCCACCGTGGTGCAGCGTGCGCAAAACGAGTTGTTGTCCACCATGGCCTGCCACGGCGCAGTACGCGCCAACCGCAAATTGACCGTCGATGAAATGAACGCCTTGCTGCGCCAGATGGAAGCCACCGAACGCTCAGACCAGTGCAACCACGGCAGGCCCACCTGGCGACAGGTCAGCATCAAAGAGCTGGACGCGCTGTTCATGCGCGGGCGCTGAAAACTCGGCGTTCTGCTACCCTGCGTTTTATGCCTTTTCCTTCAGCAGCTTTGCCCGCCACCACCAGAATTGACGCAAACCCAATGTCGGCCGGTCTGGTGGTTTTGATGCTGGCCCTCACGCTGGGCATTCAGCCCGTGACCACCGATATGTATTTGCCTGCTCTGCCCGCTTTGACCGCCAGCTTTGGCGCGCCCGTCAGTCAAGCACAGTACACCTTAAGTGCTTTGCTGCTGGCCTTTGGCGTGTCTCAATTGGTCTGGGGGCCGCTGTCAGACCGCTACGGCAGACGGCCGATTTTGCTGACGGGCCTGGCGGCTTATCTGCTGGCCGCCATAGGCTGCGCGCTGGCTCCCAGCATGGCTCAGTTGATTGTGTGGCGCATGCTGCAAGGCGCGGCCATGGGCGCAGTGGTGATGTGCGCCAGAGCATTGGTGCGCGACTTGTACCAGCCGCTAGACGGTGCGCGCATCATGTCCAAGGGTTTGAGTGGTTTGGGGGTACTGGCCTGCTTTAGCGCCCCTTTGGGCGGGCTGCTGGCACAGTTTTTTGGTTGGCGGTCCGCGCTGGCAGCGGTCGCTGTGTTTGGCGCGCTGGCGCTGCTGCTGGTGGTGTTCAAGTTCAAGGAAACACTGCACACCAAAAACCCGTTGGCCTTGCAGAGCGCCACGCTGGTTGCCACCTGGCGCAGCATTGTCGGCAACCCCACCTTCCTGGCGTTTTCAGCACTGTCGGCTGCGTCCTATGGCGGTTTGTTCACCTTTTTGGCCAGCTCTCCGTTTGTGTTGATGGGGGTGCTGGGCTTGAGCAAGGTGCAGTTCGGCCTGGTGATGTTCGTCACGTCTGCAGGTTACATAGCAGGCACTTTTGTATGCCGCCGGTTGCTGCAGCGCATGACGGTGCAGCGGGCAGTAGCGGTGGCGGGCGCGGTGTCCCTGACTGCCGGAACGCTGATGGGCGTGTTGGCACTGGCGGGCGTTACCGCTGTGTGGGCCATCGTCGGGCCTTTGATGCTTTTTATGGTGGGCCACGGCATTCACCAGCCATGCGGCCAAAGCGGCGCGATTGGACCGTTCCCGCGGGCTGCCGGTGCTGCATCGGCAATGAATGGCTTTTTCATGATGCTGGTGGCTTTTGCGATGGGCAGCTGGCTAGGCTGGCGGCTAGACGGCACGGTGCTGCCGCTGACCAACGGCCTGTGGTTTTGGAGCGCGCTGATTGCCCTGAGTGCCTGGGTCATGGTGCGTCAATACGGCAGGCAGTCAGCCACCGGGCAGGCTGCCGAGTGAGCCAGCGCTGCATCGCCATTGCCGGGCCCACCGCAGCCGGTAAAACCGCCGCCGCGATGGCAATTGCCAGCGCGCATGATGTAGAAATCATCAGTGTCGATTCAGCCCTGGTGTACCGGGGCATGGACATCGGCACGGCCAAGCCCACGGCGGGCGAGCTGTTGGGAGCGCGGCACCATTTGATTGACATTCGCGACCCCATGAATGCCTACAGCGCAGCTGAGTTTGCGCAAGATGCTCGCCAGCTGATTGACGACATCAACCAGCGCGGTAAAACCGCCTTGCTGGTCGGCGGCACCATGCTGTACTTCAAAGCGCTGACAGCCGGGCTGGACGACATGCCCAAAGCTGACGCGGGCACACGGGCGAGCATTGCCGCTGAGGCGATTGAAAAAAGCTGGCCAGCGCTGCATGCCGAGCTGGCACTGGTCGATCCTGTTACCGCTGCGCGCTTAAAACCCAATGATTCTCAGCGCATCTCACGTGCCATCGAAATATTCAGACTCACAGGCTTGCCTTTGTCACACTTCCAGTCAAACAATACTCCTGAAAGCATAGCTGCTAGCGTACGTAAAACAAGCGCTGCAGACCCTATAGCTATTATTTCACTCGAACCAACAACTCGAAGCTGGCTACACGAGCGCATTGCCCAGCGCTTTGACGCCATGCTGGCCGCAGGCTTTATGGATGAAGTCAAAGCCCTGCGCACACGCGCCGACCTGCATGCCGATTTACCGTCGATGCGCTGCGTGGGTTACCGCCAAGCGTGGGAAGCACTTGAAGGAATATCCCCCATGGCCGAACTGCGCGACAAAGGTATTTTTGCCACCCGCCAGCTGGCCAAGCGGCAACTCACCTGGCTGCGCAGCATGCCCCAGCGCCGCGTGGTGGCGTGTGACGACCCAACGGCAGTACAACAGGTGCTCAGCATTGTGAAAGCACACATTGCATAAGGCTGCGCACCCTATGACCCTACACATCACCAACCTGGCCAAACGCTATGGCGACAGCGTGGTCTTTCAAAACGTCACCCTCAGTGTTGCGCCTGGCGAGTTTGTCGCCATTGTGGGCGAGTCCGGTGTCGGCAAATCAACGTTGCTTAACTGCATGGCGGGGCTAGACAGTTGGGACGAGGGCATGATCAGCCTCAATGGTGCGGACCTGGGCAGCATGTCAGACGACGATCGAGCCCTGCTGCGGCGCGAGCATGTGGGTTTTGTGTTCCAGGCGTTCCATGTACTGCCGCACCTGGATGTGGCGCAAAACGTCGCGTTGCCCTTGTTGCTGTTGGGCCAACATGGCAATGCAAAGGCCAATGCTCGGGTGCAGGCCATGCTGGGCGCGGTGGGCCTGGAAGGCTTGGGCGCGCGCCTGCCGCAGCAGCTCAGCGGCGGGCAATTGCAGCGGGTAGCCATTGCTAGAGCCCTGATCCACCGCCCCGGCCTGCTGCTGGCCGACGAGCCGACCGGCAACCTGGACCCGACCACAGCCGCCAAAGTGATGGACGCGTTGATTCTGCAAACCCGCCAGCACGGCGCATCACTGGTGCTGGTCACGCATTCACAAGCCGCAGCCAATCGGGCGGATCGGGTTTTGTATTTGACGAGTGATGGCATCTCTAAATAATGTTCTAACCTGCCTTACTCCTTCCCCTTCCGGGGGAGGGAGAAAATCAACCAGACGCGATACACCTTGAGCAGTCCCCTCTCAAAACTCCTGCGCCAGTTCTCCTGGCGCGAACTCACCCACCACCCGTGGCGCAACGCGGCGGCTGTGGTGGCTGTCATGCTGGGGGTGGCGCTGGCGTTTGCCACGCATTTGATCAATGCCTCGGCGCTGTCTGAATTTTCAACGGCTGTGCGGTCGGTAAATGGGCAACCTGACCTGGAACTGCGTGCCGCGCAGGGCAGCTTTGACGAAGCAGTGTTTGAGCGCGTGGCCAACCACCCGCAGGTCGCCGTGGCCAGCCCGGTGCTTGAGGTCACCACCTACGCCGTAGCCAACGGCAAGCGCAGCGCTCTGCGGGTGGTGGGTCTGGACGCGCTGGTGGTGGCTCAATTAGCGCCTGCGTTGATGCCTATCCCGCAAAAAGACGCAGACCGCTTCACTCTGTTCACGCCGGGTTCGGTGTTTTTAAATGCTGCGGCAAGAAGTGCCCTGCCAGACGCGTTTAAATTGCAAAGCGGTTTGCAGTTGCTGGATGTAAAAGTTGCAGGCAGTGTCAGCGCGGGCGGTGCAGCGCTGGCGGCGATGGATATCGGCGCGGCGCAGGAGCTGTTTGGCAAGCTGGGTCAGCTGTCGCGGATTGACTTGCGTTTAACGCCTGGGACGGATCGCGCGGCGTTCATCACGTCGCTGCAATTACCCCCAGGCATCACGGCAGCAGAGCCCGGTGACGCAGCGCAGCGGGTCAGTAACTTGTCGCGCGCTTACCGGGTTAACTTGACCGTGCTTGCGCTCGTCGCGCTTTTTACCGGCGCTTTTTTGGTGTTCTCAGTGTTATCTCTCAGCGTGGCCAAACGGGCGCAGCAGTTTGCACTGCTGGGCGTGCTGGGCTTGACCGGGCGGGAGCGGTTGGCGCTGGTGCTGATCGAGTCAGGCGTGCTGGGCTTGTTGGGCAGTGCCCTGGGGCTGCTGCTGGGCACACTGTTGGCGGCGCTGGCGCTCAAGGTGCTGGGTGGTGACTTGGGCGGTGGCTATTTTGCAGGCGTGGCACCCACGCTGCAATTTAGCGCTCTGGCGGCTTGGGTGTACGGCGCGTTGGGCACAGCGGCGGCTTTGGTGGGCGGCTGGTGGCCTGCGCGCGCTGCGCAAAAGCTGCCGCCTGCGCAAACCCTCAAGGGCCTGGGTGCTGCCCCTAGCCAGGGCAAGGGGCATTGGGTAAGTATCATTTTAATAGCTGCCAGCGCCCTATTAGCTTGGGCTCCACCCGTATTTGGTATACCTTTGGCGGCTTACGTGTCAGTCGCGCTGCTGCTGATTGGCGGCATCACCGCCCTGCCCTGGCTGGTGGCGTTGCTGTATGACCAGCTTGCGCCGCTGGTGGCACACCGCTTGCTGCCGCTGCTGGCCGTTGAACGTGCGCGCCGGGTACGCGCCAGCGCGGCGGTGGCTGTCAGCGGCGTGGTGGCGTCGCTCAGTTTGGCTGTGGCACTCACCATCATGGTTGCCAGCTTTCGCGACTCAGTAACGCATTGGCTAGACGTGGTGCTACCTGCTGACTTGTACATGCGCACGGCTTTACCCACGGGCTCATCCGCGGCCGCAGACACGGTGTACATCACCCCAGATTTTGTGGCCAGCGTGGCCCAAGTCAAAGGTGTGCAGCGCATCAGCACGCTGCGCACGTCGTCAGTTTCGCTGGATGCAAGCCAACCTGCGGTGGCGCTTATCGCCCGCGATGTGGCAGACCCTTCCGGCGTGCTGCCGCTGGTAGGCAACCCGCTGCCCGTGCCGGCCGGTCACACCGCCATTTATGTCAGTGAGGCGATGGTCGATTTGTACGGCGCTCGTCCAGGTGCAGTTTTTGAGCCGTTTTCAGCATCTTTTAGGCCTCTAGCCAAGGTAAATAGTGGGCAAGCAGCTCCTGATTTTATAGCTGACAAGTTCTACGTCGCTGGCGTCTGGCGGGACTATGCGCGACAGTTTGGGGCGATCGTTATCGGCAAGGCCGACTTTGAACGCCTGACTGGCGACACCCGCGTCAACGACCTGGCGCTGTGGCTGCAGCCCGATGCCGTTGGCAGCGAGGTAGAACAAGCGGTGCGCACACTGGCTGACAAAACAGCTGGCGCAGGCAGCCTGATGGAGTTTGCCTCGACCCGCCAGATACGCGCCATCTCTTTGAGTATTTTTGACCGTAGCTTTGCAGTGACGTACTGGCTGCAGGGCGTGGCGATAGCGATTGGCTTGTTTGGCGTGGCCGCCAGCTTTAGCGCGCAGGTGCTGGCGCGGCGCAAGGAGTTTGGCCTGTTGGCGCACTTGGGGCTGACGCGTCGGCAGATATTGACCGTAGTGGCCGGCGAGGGCGCGGCCTGGACACTGATTGGCAGCGTGGCTGGCCTGGGCCTGGGGCTGGCGGTGTCTTTGGTGCTGGTCAATGTAGTCAACCCGCAAAGCTTTCACTGGACGATGGACCTGGTCTTGCCCTGGCTGCGGCTGCTGGGCTTGTGCGGCGCTGTGGTCCTGGCGGGCACGGTGACCGCTTGGCTCGCTGGCCGCGCGGCCGCAGGCAAAGATGCGGTATTGGCCGTGAAAGAAGACTGGTAGAACCATCGACCTACCTACGCTTTCTCTTGCTTACCAATGTCACGGTTTTGACGCGGCAGCGTCATCATTACAGCGCCTACAGTCACCTAGGATGAAGCCTTCTCCACACCGAAGGAATCCATCATGTCAACGGTCCCTATTGCAACGTATCGCATTGAAAGCAGACATCCTTTGCTTGGCCACCTGCTGCCGGGCAGTTCATTTAGAAAACTTTTTTCCAACCGGTCACTGGCTGTCGCGTTGGCGGTTAAGAGCGTCGACGACCCAACGCTACAAAAGGTGCGCGTGGTGCATATCGCCACTGGTGAAATTGTTTTTGAAACAGGCCCCGCACCACTGAGCTAGCGCTCCACTGGCCACCGGCCATCGACAAACGTTAGGCAAGCGAGGCTAAGCCTATAGTGGAAGGCACATCATCTGCCATTACCCCTTAGGAGAGCGTCATGCTGGAGTTCAACACCGTCAGGGTCGTCACGGATCCGCACAACCCGCGTATTGCACGTCTGCAACTCAATCGCCCCGACAAACTAAACGCCATCAGCAGCACCATGCCGGGCGACATTCAGCGCGCCGTCAAGCACCTTGAGGTTGACGATGGCGTGCACGTCATCATTGTGGAGGGGCAAGGTCGGGCCTTTTGTGCGGGCTACGACTTGAACGAATACGCCGAGGGGATCGACCCCGCCAACATCACGGACGACCACCCGTGTCGCCAAGAAAAAACGCCCTGGGACCCGATGGTTGACTACCAGCTCATGAAGCGGCACACCGAAGAATTCATGTCACTGTGGCGCTGCACCAAGCCCACCATTGCCAAGGTGCACGGCTACGCGGTAGCGGGCGGCAGTGACATTGCGCTGTGCTGCGACTTGTTGGTGATGGCAGACGACGCAAAAATCGGCTACATGCCCACCAGAGTCTGGGGCTGCCCGACCACAGCGATGTGGACGTACCGCATAGGCGCGGCGCGTGCCAAGCAGCTGATGTTTACTGGCGACACGATTGACGGCACCAAAGCTGCCGAATGGGGTTTGGCAAATATCACTGTGCCTGCTGCAGACCTGGATACCGCAACCGATGCTCTGGCTAACCGCATCGCGGGTGTGCCCAAATCCCACTTGATGATGCACAAACTGGTGGTCAACCAGGTGTGGCTGTCAATGGGGCTGGAGCAAACGCAAATGTTTGCCACCGTGTTTGACGGCATCACGCGCCACAACCCTGAGGGCATGTGGTTTAGGCGGCAAGCCCAGGCCGAAGGTTTTAAAAGCGCGATTGACTGGCGCGACAGCGGCCGGCCGATACCTGAAGGCGATGAGGCGCGGGCATTGGTGGCTCAGCTTGAAAAGCAGTTGGCTGCAGCGCGCGCCAAGCTGCCATAAAACTCAGTCGCATCGCTGGCGCATTTAGCGGGCGTCAGCCGAATCCTCTCCACCGTTTCACGCTCGACCGCCGCCCGGCTGCACAACAGCGGCATGTACTTACTGGCCAGCCACAGCGGTGCCAGGTCGCGTCAACAGTCCAAATGCCAAGCGGTGCAAGCCGACGCGGCGTTGAACCAAGTCACCGCACAAATTTTTGCCGTGTTCATGATGTGCCCACCTTTATTGAGAAATCACAGCATCCACCTTGAAAGTGCAACGTGCGGTACCCGAGATAACCGCAATACCCGAGACGCCCGCAATAACTCTAATAACCGAGATACCCGCGATAACCGTAACAACCGCAATACCCGAAGCGCCCAAATAGCTTGCTGCAAGAGCTTGCTGCGAGAATCAGCCCATAAAGCCACCGTAGCTCACAACCGGCACCTGGCTGGGCCGCAAGGCAGATCCGGCAACAGGTATCAACTTTTATGCAATGCTGGCCGCGGCAGCTGACATGTTGGCGCGTGGCGACCAAGGGGTTATTTTGTCGCTGCTGTGTGAATCAGGCGAGAGCTACTTGCCGACTTATGACGAAAAAGCGTGGCGGCAAAACAAAGTTGGTTGCTGCGTGAATGCACTACAACATGTCGATGAAATGATGAAGCTATGAACGCAAGATTTTCCAGGCTTAGGCGCGACCTGCTTTTGGGCAGCATCAGCATGGCTGCTTTAGGCGGCCCTGCCAGCGCGTTACCCGCAAAAGCGCTGACGTTTCCGCGAGACAGGGGTTCGCACCCCGACCTAAAAACCGAATGGTGGTACATCACCGGGCACTGCGCGTCTGGCGCGCGTGAGTTTGGTTTTCAGTTGACGTTTTTTAGATCTCGCGTTGACAGCACGCAGAGTGCAGCGTCAAAATTTGCCGCCAAACAGTTGCTGTTTGCCCATGCGGCCATCACCGACGTCGAAGGCAAAAAGCTGCACCACGACCAGCGCATTTCGCGCGACGGTTTTGGTGTCGCGTCTAGCTCCGAGCTTGACATGGCCGTCAAGCTGCGTGACTGGACGCTGCGTGCGGATGGCAAGCGTTACATGGCTGACTTGCCAGCCAGCGACTTCGGCCTGAATCTGCAATTCAATGAGACGCAAGCCGTGCTGCTGCAAGGCAAAAACGGCCTGTCGCGCAAGGGCCCTGATGAAAAGCAAGCCAGCTACTACTACAGCCAACCGCAACTGACAACCACAGGTAGCCTGCGGGTGCAGGGCAAAACATTTGAGGTGACAGGTACTGCGTGGCTAGACCACGAATGGAGTCAAGAACTGCTGGCACCCGGTGTCGTCGGCTGGGACTGGATAGGTATGAATTTGCTCGACGGCAGCGCGCTGACCGCTTTTAGGCTGCGTGACAAAGAAGGCAGTGCGATATGGGACGGCGGCTCGTTCCGGTCAGCTGCCAACAGCCTGTATGTGTTCAGCAAGGGTGAGGTAGTTTTCAAACCCACACGCTTTTGGAAAAGCCCCCTGACCCAAACCAGCTACCCGGTCGAGTGGATCGTGCGCACGCCGGCTGACTTTTATACCGTCAAGGCGGTGATTGACAACCAGGAGCTTGACAGCCGGCAGTCAACCGGGGCGATTTACTGGGAAGGCCTGAGCGAGCTGCTGGACAGCAATGGCAAAAAGGTCGGCGTTGGCTATTTAGAGATGACCGGCTATGCGCAGCCACTGCGCATGTAGGGCAATATCGCTTTTGTATTTCGTAACGTCTCATTGACGGTGCAGAAACATGATGCGTTTAAGATCAAGCGATGCAAAAAAAACTCTTCATCGCCCTCCTCCTTGCGCTGCCAGTTGTGGCAGTGCACGCCCAATCTACTCCTGCCAAGAAAGCACTGGTCGCTCGCATTTTAAAAGTGCAGCAACCCGGCGTTGAAGGTATGAGCCGCGCCATGGTCGAAAGACCTGCCATTGCCTTGGTCGAAGGTGCCTCTGCCGCACTTCAAGAGCGGGTTGCGGCCGACAAGCGGGAATCTGTTGGCAAAGAGATTCAGGCTGATGTCAAAAAATACCTGGACGAAGCGGTGCCCCTGGTTTCTGGTCGCGCCGTCAAACTGGCACCCACCACCATTGGCCCCTTTCTGGAAGAAAAGTTCACAGAAGACGAACTTAAACAAATTGCTACTTTTCTAGAGTCAGCCGCGGTCAGCAAATATCAGCAGCTCAGTGGCGAGATGCAAAAACTGTTGATGGAAAAAGTGCTGTCTGAAACACGCAGTTCGGTTGACCCTAAAGTCGCGGCACTTGAGCAGACGGTGGCAAAACGCCTGGGAATCGTTGCCTCACCGGCAAGTTCGCCGAAGTAAGGCATCAATTGTTTGTCGAGGGTGCTTAGCGCACCCTTGCCACTTTAGCCGTTCCGCGGCCACCAACAGTCTTGCCTGAGCCATTGTCGCGCGGCGGCAAGCCAGTGTGCTGGGTCAAGATACGACCTTTGATAACTGGCGTTGCCGCAGATGACTTAGTTATGGCAGTTGAATTTTTGCGGCGCGCGCTCTGGTAAGTCCCATCAACCAGCGGCTGAAACGTCGGTATCAAATGGTGTTTGCCGTTGCCAATCAGGTCCGCCCGGCCCATGGTTTTTAAAGCCTCACGAAGCAGCGGCCAGTTGTTCGGGTCGTGGTATCGCAAAAACGCCTTGTGCAGGCGGCGGCGCTTTTCACCGCGGACGATGTCCACTGTTTCGCTGTCGCGGGTAACTTTGCGCAGCGGGTTTTTGTTGGTGTGGTACATCGCCGTAGCGGTGGCCATGGGCGATGGGTAAAAAGTTTGTACCTGGTCGGCCCGAAAGCCGCTTTTCTTAAGCCACTGGGCCAGGTGCATCATGTCTTCGTCGCTGGTGCCGGGATGGGCGGCGATGAAGTACGGGATCAAAAACTGTTTTTTACCAGCTTCCAGCGTGTACTTTTCAAACAGCTGCTTGAACTTGTCGTAGCTGCCGATGCCGGGCTTCATCATCTTGGTGAGCGGGCCTTGCTCGGTGTGCTCGGGCGCAATTTTCAAATAGCCGCCGACGTGGTGGCTGACCAACTCTTTGACGTACTCCGGGCTTTCAACGGCCAGGTCGTAGCGCACGCCGGAGCTGATCAAAATTTTCTTCACGCCCTTGAGAGCCCGCGCGCGGCGGTACATTTTGATGAGCGGGTTGTGGTCGGTGTTCAAGTTGGGGCAAATGCCGGGGTACACGCAGCTGGGCTTGCGGCAGGCGGCTTCAATCTCGGGCGATTTGCAGCCAATACGGTACATGTTGGCGGTCGGCCCGCCAAGGTCTGAGATGGTGCCGGTAAAGCTTTTGACCGAGTCTCGAATGGCTTCAATCTCACGAATCACCGAGTCTTCAGACCGGCTTTGAATAATGCGGCCTTCATGCTCGGTGATCGAGCAAAACGTGCAGCCACCAAAGCATCCGCGCATGATGTTGACGGAAAAACGAATCATCTCCCAGGCAGGGATTTTGGTGGTGTGGTCGTGACTGCCGTTTTCGTCGGCGTATCTGGGGTGCGGGCTGCGTGCGTAGGGCAAATCAAAAACATAGTCCATCTCGGCCGTGGTCAGCGGGATGGGTGGCGCGGTGATCCACACGTCTCGCGCTGTGGCGCCTTCGCCGTGCGCTTGCACCAGCGCGCGGGCGTTGCCGGGGTTGGTTTCTAAATGCAGCACGCGATTGGCATGAGCGTACAGCACGGCGTCGCTTTTGACTTGCTCGTAAGACGGCAAGCGGATGACGGAGCGGTCGCGGGGCGGAACTTTGATCTTGCCTTGGGCGGTGCTCAAACTGGGGATGCCCCCACCCCTGCCCTCCCCCAGAAGGGGAGGGAGTGATACCTGACTTGTTGCCTCGCCTTTCGGGGGAGGAAATATCGAAGTTCCCTCCCCTTTCGGGGGAGAAAATATCGAAGTTCCCTCCCCTTTCGGGGGAGGAAATATCGAGGTTCCCTCCCCTTTCGAGGGAGGAAATGTCGAGGTTCCCTCCCCTTTCGAGGGAGGAAATATCGAGGTTCCCTCCCCTTTCGGGGGAGGAAATATCGAGGTTCCCTCCCCTTTCGGGGGAGGGTTAGGGTGGGGGCTTCCCCGATCCATCTTCAAACTCAGATTCGGATTAGGCATGAATTTCAAAGGCTTGATCGCACCGCTCTCAGCTGCCTTCGCCACGGCTTTCGCCTCATCCTCCCGCGCGCAACTTGCGCCCAGCTCCTTGGCCGCGTCAGCCACCATCAAATACGGGTTGACATGCGCCTCCACCCTGCCTGGCGCATCTACGCTGGTCGAGTCAATTTCAAACCAGCCCTGCGCAGTCTCGTCACCCGAGCGGCGGATAAAAGCCGTACCGCGAATGTCGGTCATGGTGGCAATGGTTTCTTTGGCGGCTAGGCGGTGCGCAATTTCAACGATGGCGCGCTCGGCGTTGCCGTACAGCAGCAAATCGCATTTGGCATCCACCACCACCGAGCGGCGCACCTTGTCTGACCAATAGTCGTAATGCGCAATGCGGCGCAAGCTGCCTTCAATGCCGCCCAAAATAATTGGCACGTCTTTGTATGCTTCGCGGCAGCGCTGCGAGTACACCAGCGCAGCACGGTCTGGTCGCTTGCCACCAATGTCGCCGGGCGTGTAAGCGTCGTCAGAGCGAATTTTGTGATCAGCCGTATAGCGGTTGATCATCGAGTCCATGTTGCCCGCCGTGATACCCCAAAACAGGTTGGGTTTGCCCAAGATTTTGAACGGCTCGGCGCTTTGCCAGTCCGGCTGGGCGATGATGCCGACCCGAAAACCCTGGGCTTCCAACATGCGGCCAATTACCGCCATGCCAAAGCTGGGGTGGTCAACATAGGCGTCGCCAGTGACGATGATGATGTCGCAACTGTCCCAGCCTAGCGCGTCCATCTCGGCCCGGGTGGTCGGCAAAAACTTGGCCGTGCCGAAGCGTGCCGCCCAGTATTTGCGATAGCTGGTCAGGGGTTTAGCGGCGCGGGCAAAAAAGGAAACGTCAACAGGGGCGTTCATGAGGATCTCAGTCGCTGTGACAGCGTGGGGGAAACCGTGATTTTAAGGTTTTAATGCGCCTTTGATCATGCCAGCGGCCCAATGTCACCGAAAAGCGCATCAAAACAATGAAAAAAGCCTGATTTCGGTATGAAATCAGGCCACAGCCCAATCAAAATGAGCGCTAGCAGCTATTAAAAAAATAGCGTCAAAGAATCATCAGTTACGCACCGTCATTTGCCCGCGCAGCTCACCGCCCGGGTTGGCAGCACTGTGAATATTGGCATACCACTTGCCGGCCATCAGATCAGCAGCTTGGGCGGCGGTCAGCGTGGCGCTGCCTTCCATGCCATTGGTGATCGGGTTAGTCCAGCCCAGGGCCACGCCTGAATTGACACCCACAGCCGCCGGGCCATGAAAGTGCCCCGCCGTCGGTGCGCCCGTCATGCCAGAAAAGCTGACCTTCCAACGCAGCTGCATGGTGTCTTTGTTGAGCGCTGCATCAACCGAGCCACTGCCGGGGCTGGTGTTGGCTGGCACTTCATTAGCACCGCGCAGTTGCGTGGTGAAAGCCACCATGTTTGAAGCAGCAGGCGCTGGCATCATCGAGGTGCAACCGACCGCGGCAACGGCGACAAGCGCTGCCACCACCACACCACCCAAACCAAAACGACTGAACGCGCGACGTGTAGACATCAAAAATCTCCTGGTAAGTTAAAACAAGTGTTACGGCGAGGCAAATTAGCTCGCCGAACCTTTGGAGCTTAAACCAATCAGGCCAAGCATGACGGACGCCACGTCAAGCTAGCGCCCCGCACTGCAGCTGGTCACGCGGTCAACCGTCCGTTTTGGCGGCGTCGCGCAGCGCCTTGATCTGGTCATGGTTGCGCTGCGCGCCGCTGGCTTGCTGCTTGACCAGCGCATGCGCCGCCTCTGGCAAATTGTGGTTTAACGCTTTGCGGTAGTGTGCCAATGCAACATCTTCAGCGCGTTCGCATTCGCTTAGCATATCAAAGTCGCTATAGCCAGTTAGTTTGCCCTTCGCAGCGACCCAACCTCGGTGAACAGCGCCCATCGCGGTGCCGCCCTCGTCGCACTTGCCGCCTATTTGCTTGACCAAGGTCATCAGGTCAAGCCCTGCCAGGCGGCACTCTTCACCGCGTTGCGCCATCGTAATTTTTAAGCCGCTGGCTTGGGTATGGGCAGCACATTCGCGAAAGCCATACTCGCCGTCATGGCAGATTTCCAATAAATCGTTGAGCGTGTCAACCACGTCTTTGTTGATCTGAATCGCGTCAGGCTCTTGAGTATCTCCAGCGGCCAGAGCCGTGAACACGCTGCTGGACATCATGCTTTCGAGCTGCCCGTGCTTGCGGTCGCCGTTGGTGGGTGGGTTGATGACGTTGTCTGTGATCATGGTGGAGTCCTTTCAAAATAAAAGTGCGCGGCGCTTGGGATCTCTCAAAATAAAGTTAATCAAGAGTTAAAGCGGCACCAAGCCGCGGTGCAACCTCAAGGCCAGGTGCTCTTTTTTTGCCCCGCCCAGCTATGGTCGCGCTGCAAGCTGGCATCAGCGGTCAGGCAATAACAAACTGGCTTGTAGGAGAGTGCCGCGCAAACACCCAAAGGCGCGTGGGGCTTATCTGTCCAGCTCTGGGTAGCGCCGAAAAATGCCGTCTTCATTAAACGCAATTCGCCTAGGACTGGCCAGGTACGCGGCAACCGCCGCAACGTCCCGCACTCGGTCGTGCAGTGCCGCAACGTGCGGCGTTTTTTTCAACACCCGGCGGCTGGCTTTCGGAAACGCGTAAAGCAAACCTTCAACCAATTGAAGCAGTGACAAGTCAACGTAACTCAGTCGCCCGCCCACCAGCCAGGTTGTACCTTTCGGGTTGCGCGTAAGAACAGACTCAAACCAATTGAGAAATTTAGGAATGCGTTCGCGCCTAAATTCAAGCGCACGCTTGGCCGCTTCATGGGTTTGCTGCTCGTAGTACAAACCCAGCGCAATGGGGTGGTGCGTGTCGTGCACCTCGGCCACCGCGTCGGCAATGGTGAGCTGAATTTGGTGCGCCCACAGCCGCTGTAATTCGCTTTTGGCGACCAGCCCGAGCAACGGCGCAAGGTAAAGCAATATCGCGGCTGTTTGCCCGACCACTACTTTGCCGTGCACCAAAAACGGCGGCGCAAATGGCGGGTGTTGCAAGCGGGGTGCTTGCATGGCCTGCAGCATGTCAGCCATTCCCTTTTTCGCGGCTTTGTCGAAACCCGGGCTACCTGGTTCTACACCGCGCGCAACGTCGGTGTAATTGGCGCCAGCGCACTCAAGCGCCAGCCGCACAAACTCGCCCCGACCCTGAATGGTAGGCCAATAGTGCAGCTCAAATTGGGACTTGATAGGCATTCAAAAATCTCCATTAAATCAGGCTATAGCGCCGGTATCTATTGCAGCTGTTGCTCTAAATTATGCAGCACCTCGTAGCATTTAAATACTTGTGCCACGCTGCTGTTGGGCTCGCGGCCGTCGCGGATAGCGCTGAAAAATTCACGGTCTTGCAGTTCGATGCCATTCATGCTGACATCGACTTTACTCACGTCAATTTTCTCGTCCTTGCCGTTGAACAGGTCATCGTAGCGGGCAGCGTATGTTGCCGTGTCGCCAATGTAGCGAAAGTATGTGCCCAATGGGCCGTCGTTGTTAAAGCTTAAGGAAAGCGTGCAAATAGCGCCACTGGCCGCCTGCAGTTGAATGCTCATGTCCATTGCAATACCAAGCGCTGGGTGAATCGGCCCCTGCAACGCGTTGGCTTTAACAATCGGGCTGCCGCACTGGTAGCTGAACAAATCGACCGTGTGCGCCGCGTGGTGCCACAGCAAATGGTCTGTCCAGGATCTAGCTTGGCCAAGTGCATTGGTGTTGGTACGGCGAAAAAAGTAAGTTTGCACATCCATCTGCTGAATGTTGAAGCGCCCCGCCTTGATTTGATTGTGCACAAACTGGTGGCTGGGGTTAAAGCGGCGGGTATGGCCGCACATGGCAACCAAGCCGCTGCTTTTTGCAGCGACTGCAACAGCATTTGCGCCTTCAAGGCTGTCGGCTAAAGGAATTTCAACCTGTACGTGTTTGCCCGCTTTCAGGCAAGCCAGCGTTTGGTCGGCGTGCATTTGGGTGGGTGTGCAAAGAATGACGGCATCGACCTCTTTGAGTGCGAGGCTTTCAGCGAGGTAGGTCGTGACATGCCCAATGCCGTATTTCGCCGCGACTTCTCTGGTTTTTTCAATGTCGCGGCTGATGAGTGACACCACTTGAACGCCGTTAATATTTTTAATACCGTCCAGGTGCTTGATGCCGAATGCGCCCGCGCCCGCCAAAGCTACCTTGATCGTCTTTGTCATGTCAGTTGTTCTCCAAAATAAGGTGGCCTACCGCTGTGTTGGATGCGGGCACATGGTAGAAACGGTGCTTGACGGTGGGCTTGCCGCCGCCATTCAAATCGGCCATCGCGCCGCGTGCAACTAACCACATCACCAGCTCAATGCCTTCGCTACCCGCCTCACGCACGTAGTCGATGTGCGGCACGGCGGCCTGTAGCTCGGGGTCATTGACCAGCGTGTCCATAAACGCTGCGTCAAATTCTTTGTTGATCAAACCGGCACGCGGGCCTTGCAACTGGTGGCTCATGCCTCCGGTGCCCCAGATGTGCACGTTCAAGTCATCGTCATACGACTCAATCGCTTTACGAATGGCTTTGCCAATGTTCAGGCAACGTTGGCCTGACGGCACAGGGTACTGCACCACATTTACTGCAAACGGAATCACCGGGCAAGGCCATTTGAAGTTGGACTCAGGCGGCTGGCCGCACATCAAGCTCAGCGGCACGGTCAAGCCGTGGTCCACATCCATTTTGTTGACGATGGTCAGGTCAAAGTCTTGTTGAATCACCGACTGCGCAATGTGCGCCGCCAGCTCAGGGTGGCCTTGCACAACCGGCACAGGGCGCGGGCCCCAGCCTTCGTCAGCAGGTTTGTAATTGGCTGCTGTGCCGATGGCAAAGGTCGGCATCATGTCCAGGCTAAACGCGGTGGCGTGGTCGTTGAATACCAAAAAAATCACGTCGGGCGTGTTGTCCTTCATCCACTGCTTGGAATATTCGTAGCCTTTGAACAAAGGTGCCCAGTACGGCTCATTCGTCTTGCCCACGTCGAGCGCCGCGCCGATGGCAGGCACATGCGATGTAAAAACACTGGCGGTAATGCGTGCCATTTACACAGCTCTTTGTTTCGCGGCCTTGCCCTGCGGCTGGCGATGCGCCTGCGCTGTGCCGCCCTCGCCCACCACTCGGTTGCCTTCAACTGAGCGGCCCCCGGCAATCATCATGTCGCGGTACTCCAGCTCAGTCATGCCGGTCATGCTGCCCGCCATTTGCTGAAAGCTTTTGCCATGCGTGGCACCCAGCTTGGCCAAAAAGTAAATATTGCCGCCCAAAGAGATGGCCCGGTTTAAATCAACATCCAACACCGCCTGCTTTTGTGCCTCTGTCATTGGCCATTCGTCAAGGTAGGCGCGCTGGTCGGCCTTAAAACGCTCGCGGTTGTCATGCGTCATCAGCGACATGCAAAACTGGTTCAAGTGGTAGCCCTTGCGGCTTTCGTCGGCATCAAAAATGGTGGTGCCGGGCACGTCGAGGTAGTTTTTATTCAAAGACATGTCAACTCCAATACAAACGGGTAGGGTTGTCCACCAGCAGTTTGTGTTGCAGCTCCGGCGTGGTGGCAATCTGCGGAATAAAGTCCACCAGCAAGCCGTCGTCTGGCATGTGGTCTTTTAGGTTCGGGTGCGGCCAGTCGGTGCCCCATAGCACGCGGTCTGGGAAGGTTTCAACCAAGTGTTTGGCGAATGGCACGACGTCTTGGTAGGCCCGCTGCTCACCATTGAGTGCTTTCGGGCCGCTCACGCTCAGGCGCTCGGGGCAGCTGACTTTGCTCCAAATGTTGGGGTGGTCACTCATCATCTTGACGAACAGTTCAAACTCCGGGCCATCCACGGGTTTCGTCACATCGGGTCGGCCCATGTGGTCTACCACCACCGTCGTGGGGAGTGCCGTGAAAAAGTCATACAGCTCAGGCAGGTCTGCCGCTTCAAAGTACACCACCACATGCCAGCCCAGCGGCGCGATGCGATGGGCAATTTCCAGCAACACATCGCGCGGGGTGAAGTCAGCCAGGCGCTTGACGAAGTTAAACCGCGTGCCGCGAACGCCCGCTGCGTGCATGTGCTGTAGCTCAGCGTCTGTCACATCGCGGTTGACGGTAGCCACGCCACGTGCTTTGTTATTCGATGCTTTCAGGGCGTCGACCAACGCGCGGTTATCAGTGCCATGACAAGTTGCTTGCACAATCACGTTTTTGTCGAACCCCAACTGGTCGCGTAGGGCAAACAATTGGTCTTTAGAGGCGTCGCACGGGGTGTATTTGCGCTCTGGTGCGTATGGGAAAACATCGCCGGGGCCAAACACGTGGCAATGTGCATCCACAGCGCCGGGCGGCAGTTTAAAGGTGGGTTTTGCTGGGCCGTTGTACCAGTCTAGCCAGCCAGGAGTTTTGATAAATTTCATTTTTTCAGTCGATATATTTAAGGCCAGCTTTGGCCAAAGGTTCGCGCATGTTGTACATGTCCAAGCCCAGCTCGCCCGCAGCAAACTGGGCGCGTTTTTCACCTTCAAAGCTCTCGCGTTTTTCAGCCGCATCAGCCACCTCAGCTGCAATGGCGGCGGGCACGACCACCACGCCATCGATGTCCGCAATCACTACATCACCAGGATTCACTAACGCACCTGCACAAATGATGGGGATATTTACCGAGCCCAATGTGGCCTTGATGCATCCTTTGGAATGAATCGCTTTGCTAACGACAGGAAAACCCATTTTTTCGAGATCGGTCACATCACGCACACCGCCGTCAATGATCAAGCCCACCGCGCCACGGGCTTTAAATGATGTGGCCAGAAGGTCGCCAAAAAAGCCGTCGTCGTTGTCGGTCGTACAAGCTGCTACGGCCACGTCGCCGGGCCGCAATTGCTCAGCGGCGACGTGCATCATCCAGTTGTCGCCAGGCTGTAGAAGAATCGTCACGGCTGTGCCGCACATGTTGGCACCTTTGTAAATGGGGCGCATGTAGGGCTTCATCAAACCGACGCGGCCCATGGCCTCGTGGATAGTGGCCACGCCCAATTTGGCCAGGCGCGCCACAGCGGCTTTGTCGGCACGCACGATGTTGCGTTTAACGATGCCCAAGCTGTTCATGGGTAATGTCACCTTGGGTGTCATGTCACAGTCCTTTTTTAGTCAATTGAGCATCCAAGCGCGGAAACACCCGGCGCGTGTTGCCCTCGTAAATCTGATACTTCTGCTCAGAGCTCAATTGCGTTGACGATTCAATATAGCGCTTGGTGTCGTCGTAGTAGTTACCGGTTTCTGGGTCAATGCCGCGCACCGCGCCAATCATTTCGCTGGCAAACAAAATGTTTTTGACCGGAATGACTTTGGTCAACAAATCAATACCCGGCTGGTGGTAAACGCAGGTGTCAAAAAAGATGTTGTTCAGCAAGTGGTCTTGCAGCAGCGGTTTTTTCAGCTCTTGCGCCAAGCCCCTAAAACGCCCCCAGTGGTACGGCACAGCACCGCCGCCATGCGGAATTAAAAACTTCAACGTTGGGAAGTCTTTGAACAAATCACTGGTCAGGCACTGCATGAAGGCGGTCGTATCGGCGTTGAGGTAATGCGCGCCAGTGGTGTGAAAGCAGGCGTTGCAGCTGGTACTGACGTGAATCATGGCCGGTATGTCGTACTCCACCATCTTCTCGTAAATCGGGTACCAGTGCTTGTCGGACAGCGGCGGCGACGTCCAGTGGCCACCCGACGGGTCCGGGTTTAAATTAATGCCGACATTGCCATATTGTTCAACGCATTTGACTAATTCAGGAATGCTCGTTTTGGGATCAACCCCCGGGCTTTGCGGCAGCATGGCCACCGGTACAAAGTGGTCGGGGAAAAGCTGGCTAACCCGGTAGCAAAGCTCATTGCAAATCGCCGCCCAGGTCGACGACACACCAAAGTCGCCAATGTGGTGCGCCATAAAGCTGGCCCGTGGGCTGAACAGCGTTAGGTCGCTGCCGCGCTCATTCATCAGGAGCAGCTGGTTAAGTTCTATCGTCTCGCGCAGTTCGTCGTCGCTGATTTTTAAGTCACTGACTTTGGGCATGACGGATG
>JAYWFR010000130.1:0-11184 GCA_043778695.1 Polaromonas sp.
GCCTTGGTCAACACCGCTTGCTTGTGCAGCAGTTGCGGGTCGGTTAGCCCCGTGCCGCGCCCGGTTGCGTCCTCAATCGGCACACCCGCCAGGCGGTGCAACAGCAGCGCAGCAGGCGACGTATTGGCAATGCCCATTTCACCAAACGCCACCACGTTGCCGGGCAAGGCTTGCAACACGTCGCTGCCCGCTTGCAACGCGGCATGCAGCTGGTGCGCGGTCATGGCCGCCCCCAGAGCCAGGTTGTGAGTGCCATGGGCGATTTTGCGTTTGATGAGCTGCGGGTGATTTAACAAATCATTGGGCAAATCACTGGCCACCCCAGCATCGACTACATGCAGTGCAAAGCCGTGCTGGCGCGCCAGCACGTTAATCGCCGCACCGCCCGCCAGCATATTGGCCACCATTTGCATGGTGACGGCCTGGGGGAAAGCCGATACACCCTCACTGGCAACGCCGTGGTCCGCTGCAAACACCACCATCTGCGGCGCGTTAAAAGCCAGCGCGTCGCTGCGCTGGATCAAGCCCAATTGCAGCGCCAAGCTTTCGAGCTGCCCCAGCGCGCCCAGCGGCTTGGTTTTGGTGTCGATTTTGTGTTGCAGTTGGCTGGCCAGCGCTTTGTTTGCCGTAGCTTCAATGGCGGGCAACTGGAATGTTTTTTGGGTCATGTGAACTAACTTGGTTGTCGATCAATTGTTGGAGGCAAGCCGGGCACAGGCAGCTGGCTTTTTGTGTTGGGTCAGGCGTGGGGACTGCCACCACACGCGGCATGTCAAAGCACCAGCAGGTTGTATCTCCGCTGACCACCCCGCAACGCAAACCCGCGCCGCATTGCTGGCAGGTAGATGCATCAATTGCGGCCATGCTTAGCTTTGTAAAAACAGCTGGTACGCTGGGTTGCTGGTCTCTTCCACGTGCGGGTAGCCCACGGTGTCCAAGAAAGTCTTGAAGGCTTTGTTGTCCGCTTTGGGCACTTGCAGGCCAACCAAAATACGGCCAAAGTCTGCGCCCTGGTTGCGGTAGTGGAACAAGCTGATGTTCCAGCCCGGCTGCATCGCGGCTAAAAATTTCATCAACGCGCCGGGCCGCTCGGGGAAAATAAAGCGCAGCAATCGCTCGTTTTTTGATAGCGCGCTGTGCCCGCCTACCATGTGCCGTATGTGTTCTTTGGCCAAATCGTCATGCGTCAGGTCAAGCGCCTTGAAGCCGTGGCGGGTGAAGTTTGCCGCAATCTTTGCGCTTTCGCCTTTTTGTGTGGTCAGGCCGACGAACACATGCGCCTTCGCGTTGTCGCTGATGCGGTAGTTGAACTCTGTCACATTCCGGTGGCTGCCGCCGCCGGTTTTTGATTTGTTGGGGCCGCCCGGCAGCGTGCCAATCACCTCACAAAAGCGCTTAAAACTTCCGCGCTCTTCAGGAATCGTCACTGCAAACAGCGCCTCGCGTTCTTCGCCGACTTCAGCCCGCTCGGCCACAAAGCGCAGGCGGTCAAAGTTCATGTTGGCACCACACAAAATGGCGGCGTAGGTCTCGCCTTTGGTTTTGTGCAGGTCGACGTATTTTTTAATTGCCGCTACCGCCAGCGCGCCTGCGGGCTCCACAATGCTGCGGGTGTCAACAAACACGTCTTTGATAGCGGCGCAGACCGCGTCGGTGTCTACCGTCATGAACTCATCGACCAGCTCGCGGCTGATGCGAAACGTCTCAATGCCCACCAGCTTGACAGCGGTGCCGTCTGAAAACAAACCCACATCGGGCAGCGTCACACGTTTGTGCGCGGCCATCGATTGCATCATCGCGTCAGAATCATTCATCTGCACGCCAATGACTTTGATGTCGGGCCGCACCGCTTTGATGTAATTCGCCACCCCCGATATCAGCCCGCCGCCGCCAATGGCCACAAACACCGCATGCAGTGGGCCGGGGTGCTGGCGCAGCATTTCCATGGCAATCGTGCCTTGGCCAGCAATCACGTCGGGGTCGTCAAACGGGTGCACAAACGTCAAGCCGCGTTTTTTCTCAATTTGCACGGCATGGGTGTGAGCGTCTGAGTAACTGTCGCCAAACAGCACTACGTCGCCGCCAAGGGCCTTAACGGCATCGACCTTGAGCTGCGGCGTGGTGGTGGGCATCACAATCACAGCGCGTGTACCCAGCTTTTGCGCCGACATGGCCACGCCCTGCGCATGGTTGCCGGCGGATGCGCAAATCACGCCTTTTTTAAGCTGCGCCGCGCTCAAATGCGCCATCTTGTTGTACGCCCCGCGCAGCTTGAAGCTAAAGACACTTTGCTGGTCTTCACGCTTGAGCAACACAGTGTTTTTCAGGCGGGTGCTGAGGGTTTTGGCGGTCTCCAGGCCGGACTCAATGGCTACGTCGTACACGCGGGCCGTGAGGATTTTTTTCAGGTAGTCGGACGGCGTGAGATTTTTTGTCATTAGCCTGAATCATAAGTGCCTGATAAAGCCCAAGAAAAAAGGCCCAAACCTTACGATTTGGGCCTGTAAATCCATCCTTTGAGAAGATGGAGGAGACAACCAGTGCGTTAAGAATTCAACAAAATATAATGAAATCTAAAGCAGAAAACCAGTATAGCGCTGGTATGTTGCACTGCACAATACTATGTGGTCGAATTTAGACACCTTAGTCTGTTTTAGTTATAAATTTTTTGCATAAGGACGGCTGTTTATGGAATGTACGGTCAATTGGGCAGGCTTGATTAGTGCCACAGGCTCAACATCAGGCATGACGTTCGTTGCCAAGACTGGCAGCGGCCACACGCTGGTGATGGACGGCGCACCTGACGAAGCCAAGCCTGAAAACGGCGGCGCCAACCTGGCTCCCCGCCCCATGGAAACTGTGCTAGCCGGCACGGGCGGCTGCACAGCCTACGATGTGGTGCTGATATTAAAGCGCGGCAGGCATGACGTGCGGGGCTGCTCGGTCAAACTGACGTCTGAACGTGCACCCGTTGACCCCAAAGTGTTCACCAAAATCCACATGCATTTCACCGTGACAGGCAAAGGCTTGACAGCCATCGCGGTAGAGCGCGCCATTGCCATGAGCCACGACAAATACTGCTCGGCCACCATCATGCTGGGCAAAATGGCCGAGATCACGACCGGGTTTGAAGTTTTGGAGGTTTAGGGTAGATTACAACCATGGCAATTATTACTTTTGATTCGTTAAAACTGTCTGACAAACTTAAGACGGCCGGTTTTACACCTGACCAAGCCGAGGCTGTGGTTCGTGTTATTGCCGAAGCCCAAGATGATTTGGTCACCAAAAAAGACCTCGATATCGCTTTGGCACCACTCCGGTCAGATTTGCTTGTGCTCAAGTGGGCGGTTGGCTTAAATGCAGCGCTTTGCCTTCTGATTTTGGGCAAGCTGTTTAACCACTAATCCCCGACCCACCATCGTTCTCTCTCCTGCCGGGAGGGGAATTCCCGAACTCAACCAAAAAAATCTAAACCCGGTGCGCCACGGTCGTCATCACCTTGGCCGCAGCGCCCATCAGCGCTTTGACAGGCGCTGGTAATTCCATAGCACCCGAGTTAGTCGCTTCAAGCGCATGACGGGCTTCGTCACTCTTCATTTGCGCGACGATAGCGCGTGATTCATGGTCGCCCTGCGGCAGGCTTTGCATGTGCTCGGCCAAATGCGCTTCTACCTGGCGCTCGGTCTCCACCAAAAAACCGAGGCTGACTTTGTCGCCTAAACGCCCTGCCAGCAGGCCCAGGCCAAACGCCCCGGCGTACCACAGTGGGTTTAGCAAGGAGGGGCGCGCGCCCAGCTCGTCAAGCCGCTGGCGCGTCCAGGCCAGGTGATCACCTTCCTCGCGGCTGGCCTCGACGAACTGCTTGCGCAGCGCTGGGTCTTGCGTGCTCAATGCCTGCGCTGCGTATAGTGCCTGCGCGCACACTTCACCGACATGGTTGACCCGCATCAGCGCGCCTGCCAAGGCCTTGTCAGGTGCTGACAGGCTGGTGGCATCCCCCGCAACGGTCGGGCAGGGCCTGCTGGCATGAGGTTTAGCAAACAGAGTGCGCAAGGCGTTGTCAAAGGTGGTGATAGGGGAGGCGATAGGAAGGATGTTGGAGGTGTTCATGAGGCTTTTTCGGGGTTAAAGTCATTTGCCGAACCCTAGTCTAGTCAATTAGCCCCGCGCTTGCCGCAGCGGTTGTAAAACCTGTTTTGTGGCTTGCTTCCCACAGACGACTTTCAGTTTGTTGCACGTCCGCAACGAAAACAATTTTTATCGTCGATTCATAGCCGGTTTCTTTGCCACAACCCGTCAGCTCTGGTTCAATTACCCCAACTTCCTAATTGGAGGTTGGCCCGGGGATCCAAATCCTGGAGCCCTTTGTTTAACCTTGGAGAAATACTCAAATGAAAAAATCCCTAATCGCATTGGCCGCCATGGTCGCGACTGGCGCCTTCGCACAATCTTCACTGACCATTTCTGGCCAACTCGATGCTGGTCTGGTCAACGTCAAGACTTCAAACGGTCAGTCACAAACTGCACAAGGTCAAGGCCAGTTCGGTGCATCGCGTTTGCGTTTCACCGGCACTGAAGACTTGGGCGGCGGTTTGAAGGCCAGCTTCAACCTGGAAATGCAACCAAACATGGCCAACGGCGGCACCAGCGGCAATGGCCTGTTTAATCGCGGCGCTTGGCTGCAATTGGGTAGCGACTCAGTGGGTGCTTTGCGCATTGGCCGTCAAGCCACTGTTGCTATGGACCTGATCTGCGGCGTTGACCAGCACGGTTGCTACAGCGGCTTTAACGGCGGTGGTATTTTGTTTAACGGCACGAACGCCACAGGTCGTTGGATTTCTGGCAACGTCGGTCGTGGTCAAAACGGATCAGCCGGTATCTCCTCGCTCACTTCAGGCCCCGGTCTTGCCACTGGTTCAGGTGACGTGACCCGCGTGACCAACGCCTTCACTTATCGTTCGCCTAGCTTCTCTGGCTTTTCTGCACAACTGCAATACGCATTGGGCGGCGCTGCTACACCAAACCTCAACTCCGGCAACGGCAACGCAACTGGCCTGAGCTTGAACTACGCTAACGGCCCAATCATGGCTGGTTTGTCATACCAAGCCACCAACGCTGACTTGGCCACCACTTCAAAAGGTAACCAGACCACCATTGGCGCTACCTATGATTTCTCTGTTGTTAAAGTCGGCGCGATTTTCCAATCTGAGTCAGCAAGTTCAGTAGCCGGTTCAGTCCCATCATGGACCAAGGCCAGCGGTTATGCACTGACTGCAGTCGCCCCATTGGGCGCGTTTGCTCCGTACATCAAAATTGGTAGCCACAAGACCAACGGTACCGGCGCTTACGGTATTGTCAACGGTGCTGACGCAGCCATGGTGAATATCGGTACAACGTACAACTTGTCAAAGCGTACCAAAGTCTATGCTGACTTTGCACGTGACGGCAAGGGCAACAGCGGCCTCGGTGGCAACACCACTGCACCAAAATTGTTGGCAATTGGCTTGCAACACACGTTCTAATCGGTTACTGGCTTAGTGCCAGTAGTTGGTTAAAACTAAAAAACCCGCTGCTTGCAGCGGGTTTTTTTATGCATTTCGCCCATTCGATGTTTGATATGCTGAGCACTTTTACAGTGTGTTGCCGCGCGTGCTCGCTATTGTTTTTGTTGCAGGCACGTTTGGCTGTGCCAGACCTGGCCCTCGGTCTGATAGCCAAGACGGGGGTTCAAATCAGCGGTTGACCCAGCAAATCGCGCCTTGGGTTTCAGCCAGTGCACCCGCATCGCAGCTGCCTCGACCATGGATCCACTACCAACTACCCGGCAAAACACCCAGTCAGTTTGAGTACGTTTTAGAAGATGGCCGCGAGATGATCTCCGCCAAGGCTCATTCGTCGGCCAGCATGTTGCGGCAAATGGTTCGTGTTAAGCGTCAGGATTTGGGCAGCCTTAAATTCACGTGGAAGCCGCCTGATCTGATTTAATACGCCGACATGTCTTTGCAAGAGTTTGACGATTCACCGGTTCGTGTGGTGCTGGCTTTTGAGGGTGATCGGTCCAAGTTTTCCGCCAAAAATGCCATGTTGTCAGAGTTTGCGCATTTGTTGACAGGTGAACCCTTACTTTACGCGACCTTGATGCATGTGTGGTGCAACGAATGTAAGCCTGAAGACATCATATTAAATCCGGACAATGACCGTATTCGCAAGCTGCCTTAAGAGTCGGGGCCCGGGAAGCTGAACCGCTGGATGGACTACGAGCGCGCTGTGTATGCAGACTTCGTCAAAGCTTTCTGCGAAGAGCCGGGTGCGTTGAGCAGCATCTCCATCATGACGGACACCGACAACACCAAGAGTGTTGTAAGCGCTTTTTATGGGGCTGTGCAGTTGCTGCCGAAAGCCCCCTGGCTGAAAAGCGATACAATAGATGCTTGTATTCAGTGTATTTTTACCTTGGAGTAAAGTATGGCAACTTCCATCAGACTTGAGCCCGCGACAGAGCAGCGGCTAGACCGACTGGCGCAAATGACCGGGCGTACCAAAGCTTATTACTTGCGTGAATTGGTGACTGACGGTTTGGACGATTTAGAACACCGTTACCTAGCAGCTGCCACCATGGAGCGCATTCGCAAAGGCGAAGAGGCGGTTTATTCAACTGCACAAGTGAGGCAACATCTTGGCTTGGCGGATTGACTACACCAGCACTGCGCTTAAACAACTCAGTAAACTTGACAAGCCTGTTGCTAAACGAATCGTTGACTTTATGGACGAACGTATTGCTGTGTTGCAAGATCCGCGCAGCACGGGTAAGGCTTTAACAAGAGTCATCTTGGGCGATTACTGGCGTTACCAAATCAGTGACTACCGGGTTGTCTGCGACATTCAAGATGGTGTGCTTTGCGTCTTGGTTGTAGGGGTTGGAAGCCGTAAGAATGTTTATACAAAACATTGATAGCAGTTGCCCTAAGCGTAGCGCTTGTTCCGCAAATTATTCTTCATCTCTTTGAGCAGCGGCTGCAGCTTACCCCCAATGCGCAGCGCCAGGCAGGTTGCCAAAATATCAATGATCATCAAGTGCAGCAGGCGCGACACCATCGGGCTGTAACGGTCGTAGCCCTCAGGGTGATCAGCCGCTAAATGGATGTGCCCGGCCTCTTTTGCCAAATGTGCCAAAGGTGAGCCACTGGCGGTAATAACAATGGTAGTCGCTCCGTTTTTGCGAGCTATGTCGCAAGCATCCATCAAGTCCCGCGTGCGGCCAGAGTTTGAAATCACCACCACGCAGTCACCCGGCCCCATCATTGACGCGCTCATGACTTGCATGTGCCCATCGCTGTAGGCAACAGTGTTGACGCCCAAGCGAAAGAACTTGTGCTGCGCGTCTTGCGCCACGATACCGGAGTTGCCGACGCCGAAAAACTCAATCCGTTTGCCGTTGGCTGCAGTCGCTGCCAGTGCGTCGGTGGCTTTTTGCATGGCGAATGACGATGCGTCGTTGCGGTACTTTAGAAATGCCGCCACGGTGTTGTCAATCACTTTGACCAACACGTCCGCCGTTTTGTCGTCCACGTCAACACTGCGGTGAACAAACGGCACGCCTTCACTCACGCTGCCAGCCAGCTTGAGCTTGAAGTCGCTCAAGCCGTCATAACCTACGCTGCGGCAAAACCTCACTACTGTGGGCTTGCTAACGTGGGCACGGTCGGCCAGCTCGGTGATGGGTAAGCAAGCAAATGCTCGCGGGTCGGCCAGTACCAGCCTGCCAACGCGTTGCTCTGCAGGAGCGAGTGAGGGGAGACTGGCTTTGATTCGATCAAGCATGAGTTGATTTCCGATTTCCTCCTTCCCCTCCCGGGGGAAGGGTGTGATGGGGGCTCTCTGAGTTGGACACGAAGCAACGAACTGCTTTTGTTCTTGCCCCCATCCCTGCCTTCCCCCGGGAGGGGAAAGAGCAAGAGGACACAAACATCAACATTCTTCACTCCAGCAAAAGCCGTCACGCGCAATCATTGCGCTCGACGCACTCGGCCCCCAAGTCCCAGCCGCATACGGCCTCGGGCCCGCAGAGTCTGCCGCCCAGCTTTGCATGATGGGCTCGACCCAACGCCAGGCTTCTTCTTGCTCGTCGCTGCGCACAAACAAATTCAGTCGCCCGTCAATCACGTCCAGCAGCAGCCGCTCGTAGGCACCCACGCGCTCTGAGCCAAAGCGCTTGTCAAAGTCCAGGTCAAGTTGAACTGGCGACAACTGGTTGTCCACGGGCGGTGATGTCATGCGGTTTTGCTGGCCTTGCGCAAACAGGTGCAGCTCCAGCCCGTCTTTGGGCTGCAGATGAATCACCAAGCGGTTGCCTGCCCCCAGCGGGGACTTGTAAATGGCATGCGGTGCCGGCCTGAAATTGACTTCAATGTACGCGCTTCGCCCCGCCAGCCGCTTGCCCGTGCGAATGTAAAACGGCACGCCAGCCCAGCGCCAGTTGGCAATCTCGCAGCGCAGCGCAACAAAGGTTTCTGTGTTGCTTGCATCATTGACACCCGATTCTGAACGGTAAGCGGCAACCGCCGCACCATCGACATTGCCAGCAGCGTACTGGCCGCGCACCACATGTTGGCGCAGCGTCTCAGGCGTCCATGGCTTGAGCGAGCGCAGCACCTTGAGCTTTTCATCGCGTATGGCATCGGCATGCGCGTTAATCGGTGGCTCCATGGCGACGGCGCACAGCAGTTGCAGCGCATGGTTTTGCACCATGTCCCGCAGCGCGCCGGTGCCATCATAAAAAGCGCCGCGCTTTTCAATGCCAATGTCTTCGGCAATCGTGATTTGAATGTTGGCAATGTCCTCGCGCCGCCAAAGCGGCTCAAACAGGGCGTTACCAAAACGCAGCGCAAACAGGTTTTGTACTGACGGCTTGCCCAGGTAATGGTCAATCCTGAAAATTTGCTTTTCGTCAAATACTTTGCGCACGGCGCTATTGATAGCGCGGTTTGATTCAAGGCCGTGGCCCAACGGCTTTTCAAGCACGATGCGCATGTTGGGCCGGCTCATGCCTGCAGCCGCCAAATGCTCACAAAATGTAGTGAACAAACTTGGCGCGGTAGCCAGGTACATAACCACTGTGTCAGCCACATGCGCTTGTAGTTTGTTTTGCAGGCGTGGATAGTCCAGCGGATTCGACAAGTCCATGCGCAGGTAAAACAGCAGGGCTGCAAAGCGCGCAAACTCTTCATCGGTCGGGCGCTTGGCCAGCTCAACATGGTCAAACCGCGACTTGATAAGCGCGCGGTAAGCGGCGTCCGACAAGTCATCGCGGGCCACGCCAACAATGCGTCCGCCATCAGGCAACGAGCCGTGACGAAACGCCTGAAACAATGCGGGCAGCAACTTGCGCCACACCAAGTCGCCCGTGCCGCCGAATAATATGAGATCAAATGACATAACTAACCAAACAACATAGATGAAGTGGTAACAAAGTTACATAATAGCGCGAAAAATATGCTCAGCCGTCGAAATTTGCACTGCTACAAAAACCACGCAAAACGACGTGTTTTCCCGGTGGCGGCGAAGGCGGCTCGCTCATAAACTCAGTTAACTTTTATTTTTGGAGCTTTCATGAAAAAGGTTTTTGCTGGGTTGGCACTGGCTTGCGCCGCATTCGGTGCATCTGCCCAAGGTCAGGTCAACATCATTTGTTCGGTACAGGCCGAGTGGTGCAATCTGATGTCTACCGTGTATGCCAAAACCACGGGCACAAAAGTTAACATGGTGGCCAAAGGCTCGGGCGAGGCATTGGCCCAACTCAACGCTGAAAAAGCTAACCCTAAAACCGACATCTGGTTTGGCGGCACGGGTGACCCCCATTTGCAGGCGGCTGAACAAAATTTGACGCTCGAGTACAAGTCGCCCCAAATGAGCGTCTTATACCCATGGGCGCAAAAGCAGGCGCTTGACGCAAAATACCGCACCGTCGGTGTGTACTTGGGCCCGCTGGGTTTTGGCTACAACACCGAGTTGCTGGCCAAAAAGAAAATCAAGCCGCCAACATCATGGGCCGATTTACTCAAGCCAGAATACAAAGGCGAAATTCAAATGGCCAACGCTGCTTCAAGTGGCACGTCTTACACCGTGATTGCTACGCTGGTGCAATTGATGGGCGAAGACAAGGCGTTCGAATACATGAAGCAGCTGCACAAAAACGTTAGCACCTACACCCGCTCCGGTGTTGCGCCTGCTAAGGCAGTGGCTCGGGGCGAGACAGCGGTGTCCATCAGCTTCGTACACGACATCACGACTGAGGCCATTCAGGGCTTTGCAGCAGCCTCCGTCACGCCATCAGAAGGTACGGGCGCGGAAGTAGGCTCGATGAGCATCGTCAAAGACAGCCCCAATGCTGATGCTGCTAAAAAGTTTTACGAATGGGCGCTTACCATCGGCGGGCAGCAGTTTGGTTTGGCCGCCAAACAGTTTCAACTGCCCAGCAATTCAAAAGTAACGGTTGACCCACGCATGGTGAACCCCGCCAAAATTAAACTGATCAACTACGACTATGCGAAGTACGGTGCCAGTGCAGAGCGCCGCCGCCTGATTGCCAAGTGGGAAAAAGAAGTCTTTAACAGTGCAAAGTAAGGCTCACCACGTTACGCGCGATCAAAGCCCGAACTTTGGCATTTGGTGCTGTGTTGCGTTAGGTGTGTTGGCGTACTTGGCCTTTCCTTGGTACGCCATACAAGACAGCAACGGCTTGCTGGCCGTACCGCAGGTGTTTTCTACAGAGCAGGCTGGCAACGGCTTGATTCAAGCCAGCGTTTACAACCGCCCCTGGCTATGGGCGGGCGTGCTGGCGCTTGTTATTGCGGCGGTTGGAGCCAGCTTGGCACCGACCAAAAAGCAGGGTTCAGTTCTCATATTTGCAGGCGTGCTCGGGCTGGTGGGCTTGGTGGTGTGCGGCTTTGCCATTGGTGCCAAGGGGTGGGCGTTTGACGGGCTCACCAGCTTTTTTGGGCCATTGGGCAGCAAGCAGTTGGGTATCGGCTGGGGCGGCTTTTTAGCGTTGGTGTCGTTGGTGCTAGTGACTGCATTTGGTATTGCACGGCGCGGCTATTTCAAGGGCGATTTATTCGTGTCTGGCGCGGTCGTGGGCTGTGGCGCCATGCTGACGCTGTTTATTTTGTTCCCGGTGCTCAAAGC
>JAYWFR010000131.1:0-11144 GCA_043778695.1 Polaromonas sp.
GATGAAGCAACTGAGCAGCTTCTAGATTGCGTTTTTGTTCTATTGCCAGCAACACTTGCGGCATGACGAGGGGGCGTTCAGCCAGTAACGCTTCGTTCAGTAACTGCAACAATACCATTGGTAGCGTTCCTGTTTTTTTTAAAATAATCAGCGTGGCTCGCTAAAACGAGGCGAGTAAGTTAATCAAACATATAGCCCTGTGGCATTATAAAACTGGGCTCATCAGCTACGAATATCATAGCAAACGGGCAATGGTTAACTACTCCGCTTGCACCAAAGCTAGCAACCCAGTTTCGTCGATAACAGCCACACCTAAAACTATGGCTTTGTCTAGTTTGCTGCCCGCATCAGAGCCCGCCAGCAAATAATCAGTTTTCTTGCTGACGCTGCCCGCCACCTTTGCGCCCGCCGCTTCCAGCATATCTTTGGCTTGGTCGCGGCTAAGCGTAGGGAGCGTACCGGTTATGACGAAGGTTTTGCCTGATAGCGGCTTGGGCACGACGGCTGCGGGCTCGCCCTCCTTCCACGTCACGCCGCAAGCACGCAGCTGCTCGACCACTTCGCGGTTATGCGGCTGGTCAAAAAAAGTACGCAGGCTTTTGGCGACGATGGGGCCTACGTCGTTCACACACAGCAACTGCTCTTCAGTTGCGTCCATGATGGCGTCCAGCTTGCCGAAGTGCCTTGCCAATTCTTTTGCTGTCGCTTCCCCTACATGGCGAATACCCAGGCCGAACACGAAGCGTGGCAGCGTGGTTTGTTTTGATTCTTCAATCGCGTCCAGCAGATTCATGGCAGATTTATCGGCCATGCGGTCAAGGTTGGCCAACGCTGTCAAGCCCAGTTTGTACAAGTCGGGCAGCGTGCGAATGATGTTGGCGTCAACCAGCTGCTCGACCAATTTGTCACCTAAGCCATCGACCTCCACTGCGCGGCGGTGGGCGAAGTGCAATATGGCTTCTTTGCGTTGCGCGCCGCAAAAGAGGCCTCCTGTGCAGCGGTAGTCAGCTTCACCGTCTTCACGCACAGCGCTCGAACCGCATACCGGGCAAATGCGCGGCATCGTGAAGATTTCAGCATCGCTGACGCGTTTGTCCAGCAGCACGCTGACGACTTCAGGAATCACGTCACCCGCCCTGCGCACCACCACCGTGTCGCCGATTCGCACGTCTTTGCGGCGGGCTTCGTCCTCGTTGTGCAGTGTGGCGTTGGTGACTGTGACGCCGCCGACAAACACGGGTGCCAGCTTGGCCACGGGCGTGAGTTTGCCGGTGCGGCCCACCTGCACATCAATGCTGAGGACGGTGGTCAGTTGCTCCTGCGCCGGGTACTTGTGGGCGACGGCCCAGCGCGGCTCTCGGGTCACAAAGCCAAGTTGCTTTTGCAGCGCCAAGTTGTTTACTTTGTAAACCACACCGTCAATGTCGAATGGCAAACTGTCGCGTGACTGCCCAATGCGTTGGTGATATGCTATTAAATCAGGAGCTGCTAGCGCAAGTTTTGTCTGGGCTGCAACCGGAAACCCCCACTTTTTAAGGGTCTGGAGCAGCTCAAAATGGGTTTCAAAGGCTGGCCCGCCCGCTTCTGGTGGTGTGATGTCGCCCAGGCCGTAAGCAAAAAAGCTCAAGGGGCGCTGCGCTGCAATGTTGGGGTCGAGCTGGCGTACCGCGCCAGCGGCTGCATTGCGCGGGTTGACGAAGGTTTTTTCGCCTTTCATGCCTTGAGCAATTTTGGCGCGTTGCCGCTCGTTAAGGGATTCAAAGTCGTCCCGCCGCATGTAAACTTCGCCGCGGACTTCAAGAACTGCTGGGATCAGGGATGCCCTCACCCCTGCCCTCTCCCGGAGGGAGAGGGAGTAAGAGGAGTCCGTTCCCTCTCCCTCAAGGAGAGGGCTAGGGTGAGGGTTCAAGCGCAGCGGAATTTGCTTGATGGTGCGAATGTTCTGCGTGACGTCTTCGCCCGTCTCACCATCGCCGCGCGTGGCAGCCTGCACCAAAGTGCCGTTTTCATAGCGCAGGCTCATTGCCAGGCCGTCAAATTTCAGCTCAGCAACGTATTCAACAGGCGGGTCACTGTCTGTCAGCCCCAGCTCTTTACGTACGCGGTTGTCAAAGTTTTGCGCGCCTGTGGCCTCAGTATCGGTCTCGGTGCGAATGCTCAGCATCGGCACTTTGTGGCGCACGCTGGCAAACGCACTAAGCGCCTTGCCGCCTACACGCTGGGTGGGTGAATCGGGGGTTAGCAGTTCAGGGTGTTGCGCTTCCAGCGATTGCAGTTCTTTAAACAGCTTGTCGTACTCAGCGTCAGGAATCGACGGCGCGTCAAGCACGTAGTAGCTGTGGGCGTGGGCGTGCAGTTGTAGATGCAGTTCTTTGACTCGCTGCGCCCGGCTGCCAATTGGCTTTAAAGGCTCACTACTGAAAAAATCGTCAGTCACAACGCTTAACTAAACAGTCGCCGCGCCAGCACCGAGCCCGCTGACAAATCGCGCTCGTCCAGCGTGTCATACAACTGCTCCAGCTCGCTGCCAATCACGTCCATGGCCTCAAGCGCAATTGGGTTGCCGTTGTCGTCCATCACCACGCCGCCCATGCTGCTCGCCAGCGCGGCGGCTGATTCGCGCATGCGCACGAAGGGCTGCTCGCCGCGTGCAACTTGCGGCACGTCGAGCGACAGCGTGACTTCACGCAGCGCTGTTTGCTCTGGGTCTTCGGCCATGGCGGCTTGGGTGTCAAAGGCTAACCCCAGGATGGGCGCGCCGCCACTTACCGTAGCCGGCAACACCATGCGGCCGGGTATGGCGCCGGGTGTAAAGCCAATTCGTGCCGCGTTTTGCGCCACATAACCGGGGCTCCACGCGGTGCCCGAGGCGCGCAGGGTAAAGCTCAGTTGTGCATCGTGCGCATTGGCAAACTGGTCCAGCTCGCGCGCCCGCGCAACTTCATCGGCCATTTCTGGAAACTCGGGCTCGCCCCCTAGCGCGTCGGCAAAGGCCTGGGTTTTCATCACAAATTCTGAGTATTCAATTTGGTTGAGAGCGCCCAGTCGATTGGCCAATTGCACACCGCACTGAAAAGCGCTGTAGCGCTGGTTGGCAGTCGGCAGTTCCCACACCGCGGTGGCAAGGTTCAAGCCCTCAACACCAAACGGCTTGCTGCCTGCACGGCGGGTAGCGGGCATCGCTGACAGGGCAGCTTCGCCGGATACCGCGTCGTCAACGGCGACAGGGGCAATGACGTCAATCAGGGCATCCAGGCCGGGCTTTTTCTCTAAGCTGGGCAGCAGTGCAAAGTTGCCAAGTGAGCCCAAACCTGGATCGCCTCCAAAGCTAGGCTCTTGCCGCTCGGCGGACGCATCGTTACCGGTTTGCGAGGGTGCCTGTGCTGCGGGGGCTTCTGGCGTGGCCAGCTTGGGCTGGTTTTTGCGGGCTGACCAAGCGCTGTGCGCCACAACGCCCGTCAGTACCAAGCCGCCTGCTATTGCCAAACCGATTTGTAGATTGCTCATGGGGTGATCATTTCAAACGGCCTCAGCAAAGCCCAAAGCGGCTTCCATATCCACCGCCACAATGCGCGACACGCCCTGCTCTTGCATGGTCACGCCAATCAGCTGCTCGGCCATCTCCATGGCGATTTTGTTGTGGCTGATGAACAAAAACTGGGTTTGCCTGCTCATCGCTTTGACTAATTTTGCATAGCGTTCGGTGTTGGCGTCATCCAGCGGCGCATCAACCTCGTCCAGCAAGCAAAACGGCGCGGGGTTGAGCTGGAAAATCGCAAACACCAGTGCAATCGCCGTCAGCGCTTTTTCACCACCCGACAGCAATGCAATGCTCTGGTTTTTCTTGCCGGGCGGCTGGGCAATCACCTGCACGCCGGAGTCCAAAATTTCTTCTCCAGTCATTTTCAACTGTGCGTTGCCGCCGCCAAACAGCTCCGGGAACATACGCCCAAATTGCTCGTTGACCTTTTCAAAAGTGCTGGCCAGCAGGTCGCGCGTTTCCGCGTCGATTTTCTTGATCGCGTCTTCCAGCGTGGTCATGGCCTCGACCAAGTCAGCAGTTTGCGCGTCTAAAAATTGCTTGCGTTCGCTGGCAGTGGTCAGCTCGTCTAGCGCGGCTAAGTTGACCGCGCCCAGCGATGCGATGTCGCGGTTGATGCGGTCAATGTCGCCCTGCATACCGGCAGCGCGCACGTTGCCATGCTCAATTGACAGTGCCAATGCCGCCATGTCGGCGTTGGCATCGCCAAGCAATTGCTCGTACTGCTCAAAGCCCAGACGTGCGGCTTGCTCTTTGAGTTGAAATTCAGTGATGCGCTGGCGCAATGGGTCCAGTTCACGCTCCAGGCTCAAACGCCTTTCGTCACTGGCGCGCAGCTTGGTGGTCAGGTCGTCGTACTGGCTGCGCTTGGCACCCAGGTCGGCCTCGCGCTCCAGTTTTACGCTTAGCGCGGCTTGCAGGCCAGCTTGGGCGGCGGTGTCAAGCAGGCGCGAGAGTTCTTCTTTCGCCCGTTGCTCCTCCTGGGCGATGGTGTCAGCTTGTTGGGCGGCTATATGAATCGACCGGGTCAACTCGTCACGCCGCGCCGTCAAGGCACGCAACGCAAATTGCGCTTCCTGGCTTTGCCGCTCTAGCGTGCGTTGCTGATCGCGTGACTCGTTAAGTTTGCGCTCAAGGCCAATCACGCGGTCGTCAAACTGCGCATGCCGCTCCTGGCTGTCGGCTAGCTGCATGTCGAGCTCTTCAAAGCGGCCTTCAGCCGTGACTTTGCGCTCTTCCAAGTCGCCAAGTTGTGCTTCAATTTCGCCCATGTCGAGCTGAATTTGCTCGCCTCTGGCACGTGTTTGCTCGGCCAATTGGCCCAGACGCAGTACCTCAACTTGCAACTCATGCGTGCGGCTTTGGCCCTCCGCGGCCTCGCGCCGGGCCGTAGCCAAGCGCTGGGCAGCATCTGCATATGCTGACTCAGCCCGCATCGACGCGCCACGCGCCTCGTCGCTGATCAACGCCTGCGCTCTAAGCTGCTTGTCTAAATTTTCAATTTCTTGTGCACGACCCAGCAGGCCAGCTTGCTCAGAGTCTTGCGCGTAAAAGCTAACGCTGTGCAGCGTGACGGTGTGGCCGCTTTTGACGTAAATCGCCTCGCCCGCCTGCAAGTTGCTCCTTGCAGCCAGAGCGTCGTCCAGGCTGCCCGTCGTGTAGCACCCGTGCAGCCAGTCGCCCAACAGTGCTGACTGACCCGCGTCGTTCAAACGCAGCAAATCGGCCAGCGGTCTAAGCGACATGGCGGCATTCGACTTGGCAGGCGCACCACCGCCGGGCGGTGAGTAAAACGACAGCTTGGCAGGCGGCGTGTCCCGCCCATCGGTGCCGCCAAAGCCGCGCACCATGTCTAGCTTGCTAACTTCGAGCGCACCCAGGCGTTCGCGCAGCGCGGCTTCCAGCGCGTTCTCCCAGCCTTGCTGGATGTGGATGCGGCTCCACAGGCCTTGCAAACCATCCAGCCCGTGTTTGGCCAGCCAGGGTTTGAGTTTGCCGTCGGTTTTGACTTTTTCTTGCAGCGCTTTTAGGGCGTCGAGCCGTGCAGACAAATCAGCGCGTTTGGCAGATTCGGTATTAACGGCCAGCTGTTTGGCACGCCGTTCCTCGTCAAGCTGCGGCACGCTGTCTGTCAATTCATGCAGGCGTGCCTCGGCTTCAAGTTGCGATTCTTGCGCTACTGCGAACTGACCAGTTAAATTGACCAGCCGCACTTCGTCAGGCGCGTTCAACGCGTTGCGGTCGGTCGTGAGCTTTTCCAGCCGCAAACTTAAAGACCGCGACTGCTCGTTGATGTTGCGCTGGTCGGCCGCCAACACCTGGATTTGCTGCTGCACTTGAGCCACGCCTGCTCTTTGCTCATTGGCCTTTGCTTGGGCACTGCGCAGCGCTTCTTCAAGCGCTGGCAACTGGGCGTGCTGTTCTTCGCTTTGGGCGGCCAACAATTCGGCTTTTTCTTGCGCCGAGACAGCTTGAGCGGCCAGGTTTTCGGTTTCAACAGCCGCATCGTCTTTGCGCGTGGCCCACTGCGCGGTTTGCTCTTTTAACTGCGTCAGGCGCTGCTCTACCCGCACCCGGCCATCGACCACAAAACGGATTTCAGCTTCTAGCCGCCCTACTTCGCTGCTGGCCTCGTACAGCTTGCCTTGCGCTTGGTTGACATGGTCACCGGCGGCGTAATGCGCTTGGCGAATGGTTTCTAAATCGGCCTCAATGTGGCGCACGTCCGCCAACCTGCTTTCCAGGTCGTTGACGGCTTTTTCAGCATCTAGCTTGACTTTGGCTTGGTCGCCCTCGGCATCCAGCCGCTTTAAAAACCACAGCTGATGCTGCTTGAGCGTACCGTCAGCTTGCAGCGCGTTGTAGCGCTTGGCCACTTCGGCCTGCTTTTCGAGCCGCTCCAGGTTGGCATTCAATTCACGCAAGATGTCCTCAACCCGCGTCAAGTTTTCGCGCGTGTCAGACAGGCGATTGGCGGTCTCGCGGCGGCGCTCTTTGTATTTTGAAACGCCTGCGGCTTCCTCTAAAAACAACCTCAACTCTTCAGGCTTTGACTCAATGATGCGACTGATTGTGCCCTGGCCAATAATGGCGTAAGCGCGTGGGCCAAGGCCCGTGCCGAGAAACACGTCCTGCACGTCGCGGCGGCGCACTGGCTGGTTGTTGATGTAGTAGCTTGATGTGCCGTCGCGGGTTAGCACGCGCTTGACGGCTATTTCGACGAACTGGCCCCACTGGCCACCGGCGCGGTGGTCAGCGTTGTCAAACACCAGCTCGACGCTGGAGCGACTGGCTGGCTTCCTGGTGGTGGTGCCATTAAAAATGACGTCCTGCATCGACTCGCCGCGCAGCTCTGACGCTTTGCTTTCGCCCAGCACCCAGCGCACCGCGTCCATGATGTTGGACTTGCCGCAGCCGTTGGGCCCGACCACACCCACCAGTTGGCCCGGCAGCACAAAGTTGGTCGGCTCAGCGAATGACTTGAAGCCCGATAGCTTGATGGAATTAAGACGCAAAAGACAACCCGTTTAGATGGCATATTTGATTATGCAAACTGTCGATTTAAAACGCTATTCTTAAGAATTCAGGGCTTGCATGGCAAGCCGCGCTAAAAATCACAAGCTTTTATGTTACCCGAGGCGGCTTAGGGCAAATACCAGCAGATTTGCAGCGTAAGATTTATTTTTTCAATTGGCGAAAAACCAGCAACAAGCCGATCAGCGTAATCCCAACAAAAGCAACAAATGACCAGTTGGCTATTGAGCCGCCCAGAAAAGTCCAGTCCACCTTGCTGCAATCGCCGCTGCCTTTGAAAATCATCGGTATCGCGCGTTTAAGCGGAAAGGTTTCAATCATGCCGTACAGGTCACGCCCGCAGGCCGCTTCTTGCGGCGGGTACCACTGCAAAAAGCTTTGCCGTGCGGCCACAAAAGCACCCACGCCGCTGAGCAGCACCATCACGCCAGCACCTGCAACCAGCCAGCTCTTGCGATGTGCAAAGGCGGTAACGCCCGCCACCACAGCCACCAAAATCAAGGCATAGCGCTGCACGATGCACATTGGGCACGGCTCCAGCCCCACTATGTGCTGCAGGTACAAACCAAAAGCCAGCATGGCAATACAGGCGGCGCAAACAAGCGCCAAAACGCGGCGAGGTTGGTTTAAAAACATTAAAAACATTGATTGCCTTCTTGAGCGAATGTATGAATTGTCGGCTGGTTCGGGTGTGTGGGTGTGGATAAGTTCTCTGCTGAAACCTAAATGGCCACGAGTTCAAGGCAGTTTACTTATAAAAAGTGGCTGTAGCCCAATTGATATTTGCGCTAACAGCTCCTAATTTAATAGCGTTTGAAGGTTCGTTCAAGCTCAACCTGCGCTGCGAAACGTCAGATTTATTCGCCGTTTCCCCCAGGCTGCCTGCGTGCCATCAGCCATCGGCGAGACAGATTCAGCCATCGGCGCGACAGATTCAGCCATCGGCGCGACATATTCAGCCATCGGCGCGACATATTCAGCTAACGGCGCGACATATTTAGCTAACGGCGCGACGCCATGAAAGGCCAGCCGCGCCGTTCCGCCCCACACCACCACATCGCCATGCACCAAGCGGACGCGCTGCGGTTTGTCCGTGCGCTTCAAACCACCGAACAAAAACACCGCTGGCAAGCCAAGCGACACCGAAACGATAGGCTGCGATAAATCGCGCTCGTCGCGGTCTTGATGCAAACCCATTTTTGCCCCCAGTGCGTAGTCGTTGATCAGACAGGCGTCGGGTTTGAAGTTGGCGTAACCCGCTTGCGCGGCAGCCGTTGTGGCAAGGTCAATCCACATGGCGGGCATAACCGGCCACGGCTTACCAGACAAAGGGTCGCACGGGGTGTAACGGTAGCCTCGCGCGTCAGACACCCAGCCTAGCGAGCCGCAATTGCTCATCGCCACCGACATGGTGTGGCCACCGGGCACGACCAAATGGCGGAGCGGCGCTTGGGCCGTGACGGCATCAAACCCTGCCAGCAGCGCGCTGGCGTGGCTACGGGCAAAGCCGTGCAGTACACAAGCGCCGACCCCCAGCATTTGCAAGCTTGGCGCCTCTGGCAATGGTTCAAACAAATCGAATGTCATGGGAAGCCCCCAAACGAGGCGATAAAACACAATTTTAAGCTTAAATAAGCCGCTAGCCCAATCATTATCTGGGCAAGCAGCTACTGAATAAATAGCAATTCACTCACCGACCAATTGGCACCCAGACGGTAGCACACCACGGCAAGCCTACACTTGGCAGCTTATGCCATTCACCACTTTGGGCTTTTCGCCCGCGCTTTTGCCACTTTTGCTGCGTGCCATCACGGGCAAGGGTTATGCAGCCCCCACAGCCGTCCAGCTAGAGGCCATACCTGCGTTTTTGCAGGGGCGCGACGTGGTGTGCTCTGCACCCACCGGGTCAGGCAAAACAGCAGCCTACGCCCTGCCCCTGCTGCATCAGATCAGTGAACGCCCGGCCCGTACCGCTGGCCCAATGTCTAAAAAAACCCAGGTGCTGGTGTCCGTCTTGGTTCTCGTGCCCACGCGCGAGCTGGCCGCCCAGGTGGGTGAGGCTTTTGTCAGCTTTGCCCAGTACCTGCCGCAGCGCGTCAAGGTAGCGGTGGTGTTTGGCGGTGTGTCCATCAACCCGCAAATGATGAATTTACGCGGCGGCGCTGACGTGGTGGTGGCCACGCCGGGGCGACTGATTGATTTGATTGACCGCAACGCGCTTTCGCTTGCGCACCTTAAAACCCTGGTGCTGGACGAAGCCGACAAGCTGCTCGACCTTGGCTTTGCCGACGAGCTGGCGCGCATTGTGGCGCTGCTGCCTGCCAAGCGGCAAAACGCACTGTTTTCGGCCACCTTCCCGCCTGCGATTGAACAATTGGCCAGCAATCTGCTGCACGACCCACTGCGTATACAGGTGCAAGCCGAGCCAGAAGCCCAGCCAGACATCACCCAACGCGCCATAGCAGTTGATGCCCCGCGCCGCACCCAATTGCTACGCCACTTGATTCAATCTGAAAAGTGGCCACGCGTACTGGTGTTTGTTGCTACCAAACACGCAGCAGAAATAGTGGCCGACAAGCTGCGCAAGGCCGACATCAACGCCGAGCCCTTCCACGGCGAACTCAGCCAAGGCAAGCGCAGCCAGGTGCTAATGGACTTCAAAGCCAGCACTGTGCAGGTGGTGGTGGCTACAGACGTCGCTGCACGCGGGCTGGACATCAAGGAATTGCCTGTCGTAGTCAACTACGACCTGCCCCGCTCAGCAACTGACTACACCCACCGCATAGGCCGAACCGGTCGCGCTGGGCTTAGCGGTATTGCTATCAGTTTTGTGAGTGCTGCAACCGCTGCGCATTTCAAATTGATTGAAAAGCGGCATGTCATCAAGCTGGCACCAGAGCAAGTTCCCGGGTTTGAGCCAGTAGAAATCGCGCCCGTAAATGCGGCTGATCCGCAGGGGACTGGGGGCGTTAAAGGTAAGCGGCCTAGTAAGAAGGATAAGTTGCGGGCTGCAAGCTCGAGGCAAGGATAAAGGTAAATTTGGCAGGCTAAAAGTAAAGCAGCTCCGCGGTGATTCGCCGCATACCCTATGCGTAGCAATTAGATTTGGAAATCGATGTCGATCTATAAACTACTCGGTACGGCAAATACTTTGGAGTTTTATCTATCTGTGATCTCTATCTTTGGCACTGCTTGGCAAACGTTAGGAACAACAACATGGAAACCATTTTGAGCGAAATCGAGAGAGCACTTGCAGCTCGGCTCTACTACCTAGCGATCGCTATGGCATTGACCGTACCGGATATTTGCGCCGCTCTCGAATCACCAAACGGAGAGACCACTGGTGCGAAATACAAGGCTTGGTACAACGCGAATCTCGCGGACAAGTATCCAAGGATCACTGACGCCGATTGCTATAGTTTGCGCTGTGGCGTGTTGCATCAAGGGCGATGCGGGCATCCCAACATGCAATATGCACGAATCATTTTTACCGTTCCCAATGCGCAAAACAATGTTTTCCATAACAACATAATGAACGATGCCCTTAACCTTGACACAGTCATTTTTTGTCGCGACGTTGTGAGTTCTGCCCGCACATGGTTTGTTCAAAGGGCCAACGATCCAGCAGTCCAAACTAATCTACCAAACTTAATGCAGCTTCGTCCCTTAGGTTTAGCGCCATACATGGTTGGAATGCCACTGATCGCATAAACACTTCTGAAAGTTCAAGTTACCAAAACCACTGTCTTGCAGTTTATAGCAGCGCTGAGATAGTAGAGCGAGGAATTCACTTAAGAGCTAAGAATTCTGCTACCAAAGCAAAAAGGCTCCAAAACCGAAGTCCTGAAGCCTTTCAAACCATCTTCAGCGCAAAGCTGAAGATGAAAGAATTTACGAGGGCTTAGTAGCCGCCGCGTCCACCGCCGCCGCCGCCACCGTAGCCGCCGCCACCGCCGGAACGACCGCCGCCGCCGCCGCCGTAGCCGCCGCCACCTGAACGGTCACCGCCGCCGCCGCCACCGCCGTAACCACCACCACCGCCGCCGAAGCCGCCGGTACGTGGAGGACG
>JAYWFR010000132.1:0-4714 GCA_043778695.1 Polaromonas sp.
CACGCTTGACGAGCTGCGTAACGAAATAACAGGTGGTGCAACCCCCGCATCTTTTGAACCCAGCATCGACTATGTGGTCACCAAAATCCCACGCTTTGCTTTTGAGAAATTCCCGACAGCCGATTCCCGCCTGACGACACAAATGAAGTCGGTCGGCGAAGTCATGGCCATGGGCCGCACGTTTCAGGAGTCGTTTCAAAAAGCCCTGCGCGGCCTTGAAGTCGGCGTTGACGGCATGAACGAAAAAACGCAAGACCGTGAAGTGCTGGAAAAAGAACTCGGTGCGCCCGGGCCAGACCGCATCTGGTACGTGGGCGATGCGTTTGCTATGGGCATGAGCGTTGACGAAGTGTTTGCGCTGACCAAAATTGACCCCTGGTTTTTGGTACAGATTGAGCAGATCGTCAAGATTGAGCTGGAATTGGAAACCACCTCGCTCGACAAGATCGATGCTGTCACGCTGCGTGCGCTCAAGCAAAAAGGCTTTTCAGACCGCCGCTTGGCCAAGCAGCTTAAAACCACCGACACCGCGATTCGTGAACGACGCAAAGCGCTAGGCGTTCGTCCGGTCTACAAACGTGTTGACACCTGCGCCGCAGAGTTTGCCACCGACACCGCATACTTGTATTCGACTTACGAAGCCGAAGGCAGCGAGTGCGAGGCCGAACCTACCAACAAGAAAAAAATCATGGTGCTGGGCGGCGGCCCCAACCGCATTGGGCAGGGCATCGAGTTTGATTACTGCTGCGTACACGCCGCGCTGGCCATGCGTGAAGATGGTTACGAGACCATCATGGTCAACTGCAACCCTGAGACCGTGTCGACCGATTACGACACGTCTGACCGCCTGTATTTTGAGCCACTGACGTTAGAAGACGTGCTGGAAATTGTGGATAAGGAAAAGCCGTTTGGCGTGATTGTTCAGTACGGCGGGCAAACGCCGCTCAAGCTGGCGCTTGACTTGGAAGCCAATGGCGTGCCCATCATCGGCACGACGCCAGACATGATTGACGCGGCAGAAGACCGCGAACGTTTCTCGGCACTGCTGCATGAGCTGGCTTTAAAGCAGCCGCCCAACGCCACAGCACGCACCGAGCCAGAAGCGCTAGAAAAAGCCAGCACCCTCGGCTACCCACTGGTCGTGCGCCCCAGCTACGTGCTGGGCGGCCGCGCGATGGAAATTGTGCACGAGCAGCGCGACCTTGAGCGTTACATGAGGGAAGCGGTCAAAGTTAGCCATGACTCCCCCGTGTTGCTCGACCGCTTTTTAAACGATGCGATTGAGTGCGATGTGGACTGCATCCGTGACGCTACAGGTGCTACGTTTATTGGCGGTGTGATGGAGCACATTGAGCAAGCTGGCGTACACAGCGGCGACTCGGCTTGCTCGCTGCCGCCGTATTCGCTCAGCGCCCAGACTGTTCTTGAGATCAAGCGCCAAACCGCCGCCATGGCCGCTGCGCTTAACGTGGTGGGTTTGATGAACGTGCAGTTCGCCATTCAGCACGTCGATGTGAAATCGGATCACGGCAGCAGCCGTGAGGACGTGATTTACGTGCTAGAAGTCAATCCGCGTGCGTCGCGCACCGTGCCGTTTGTCAGCAAGGCCACTGGCATTCAGTTGGCAAAGGTTGCAGCGCGCTGCATGGTTGGGCAGTCCCTCGCGTCGCAGGGTGTCACGAAAGAAGTCACGCCGCCGTATTTCAGCGTCAAAGAAGCTGTGTTTCCGTTCGTCAAATTCCCGGGCGTCGACACGATTCTGGGGCCAGAGATGAAGTCGACCGGTGAAGTCATGGGCGTGGGCAAAACCTTTGGTGAGGCGTTTGTTAAATCGCAGCTCGCTGCGGGCACTAAATTACCAACCTCTGGCCGCGTATTTTTAACCGTTAAAAACAACGATAAACCGCGTGCAGTCGAAGTAGCGCGCGCGCTAGCTGCTATGAAATTTAACATTGTGGCAACCAAAGGTACTGCGGCTGCTATCCAAGCTGCAGGAATTGCCTGCGGCATCGTAAACAAGGTCACTGAAGGTCGCCCCCATGTGGTGGACATGATTAAAAACAACGAGATCGTGCTTGTGATCAACACCGTCCAAGAGCGGCGCAACGCCATTGCTGATTCAAGGCAAATCCGCACCTCGTCGCTGCTGGCGCGGGTCACCACCTTCACCACGATTGCCGGGGCAGAAGCCGCCGTTGAGGGTATGAAGCACTTGGACAACTTAGGCGTTATCTCTGTGCAGGAAATGCACGCCCAATTACACGCTGCCTAAAAGTTTTGATGCGGTCAAGCGAAAAAAAAGAGCCTCTAGGCTCTTTTTTGACGATGCAATGGCAACTTACGCGAACCAGGTCACTTTGCCGGTGCCGATGTCATGCATGGCTGAAACAATTTTCACCTTGCCTTCTTTGACCATCTTCGCAATCACGTCGCTCTTGTCCATGATCATTTTTGCAGCATCCTGGGCATTTTGATCGGCGAGTTGTTGCACCAGTTTTTTGTCTTTGGAGCTCGGCACTCCCGTGTAAGTCAATTTGCTCATGGACGGCTTGAAGTTAGAAAGCATGGCCGTCAGGTTGCCCAGTTTCACATCATCAACAGCACCTTTGATGGCACCACACTCGGTGTGACCGAGTACCACGATTAATTTGGCACCGGCTGCCGCAGTGGCAAATTCGAGGCTGCCCAAGATATCTGTATTGACAAAATTACCGGCAATACGCGCTGCAAACATGTCTCCCAAACGTTGATCGAAGACGAACTCAGGCGGCACTCGACTGTCGATGCAGCCTACTACCACGGCGATGGGTGATTGCTGGGTAGCGGTTTCTTTGACCTGCTTGCGCAGGTCGCAATTGCGTGTGGTTCCGCTGACAAAACGGTCGTTGCCCTCTTTCAGCATTTTTAAAGCAGCATCAGGCGTAACTGCGCCTTGTGTTGCCGGTGTAAACACTTCGCAGCTTTGCTGCGCTTGGGCGCTTGCGGCAAGTGCTATTGGGACAGTTCCTAGGGATTGGAGCGCGAGGCGGCGTGAGAGCATGGTGGTCTTTGGGTTGTTGATAAAGATGTGAGTAAAACAGTGGCAAACATCAGTTGCTCTGTAGTCCTAACAGAGTAAGGTTATACGAAATATTACCTTTTGTCACCCGTGTGAACGCGTGTGCGGACACAGGCACTTAGAAATGACGAAAAGTCGCGGGTAACGCTGACTTTTTTACACTGGTTTGAAGCGGTCTTTTCAGAAATTTTCACGGCATAATTTGAACGAACGCCGCCCAGTGGAAACGCCAGGCGGTTTCTCTTTGTAAAGTCGATAACTGACGAAACTTTTCCGAAAACAAGCATGGCCACCATTCCCGTTACCAAAATCGGCGCTGAGAAATTAAAAGCCGAGTTGCATCAGCTCAAAACAGTTGACCGTCCCTGGGTCATCAACGCCATCTCTGAGGCGCGCGCCCAGGGCGACTTGAGCGAGAACGCCGAATACGAGGCAGCCAAAGACCGCCAAGGTTTTGTCGAAGGCCGGATTCAAGAAATCGAAGGAAAATTGTCAATCGCTCAAATCATTGACCCGTCAGAAATGGACGCTGGTGGCAAGGTGGTGTTTGGCTCCACCATTGAGCTGGAAGACGAAGAGGCCGGCACCAAAGTGACCTATCAAATTGTGGGTGAAGACGAGGCCGACATCAAGTTTGGCCGGATCAATATCAGCTCACCCATTGCCAGAGCGCTGATAGGCAAAGACGAAGGCGACTCGGTAGAGTTTCAAGCGCCTGGCGGCCTGAAGCGTTACGAGATCATCGCGGTGATGTACATCTAAATCATGCGTTACCGCTTTGGCTTGATGATTACCGCCCTGTGGTGGGGCAGCCTGACGGCGCTGGGTTTTGTTGTCGTGCCGATGCTTTTTGCCCAGTTGCCCAGTCCGGCTGCCGCGGGCCAGATGGCCGCCAAGCTTTTCACGGCGCAAACATGGCTCAGCATTGCCTGCGCCATGTTTGCGCTACTGATTTATAACCAAAAAGAGGCCAAAGCCCTTGATTTACGTGGGCAAGCAGCTATTAAATTTATAGTAACGGGCTTACTGCTGGCAGTGGTGGTGGAGTTTGGTTTGTCACCCCGAATCGTCAGCGCTCGGGCGGATGGCGGTAATCTAAAGCTGCTGCATGGTTTGGGCAGTGCGATGTACTTTGGGCAGTGGCTGTGCAGCGGCTTTGCGCTGTGGCGATTGAGCCAGACACCAAACGCTACGCCAAAAAATGTTGCCGATGTCGCTAGGCTTTGAATAAATCTACCCGGTCGGTGATGATGCCGTCAACGCCCAAAGCCAGAAGTCGTTCAACATCTGTGTCGTCGTTCACGGTATAGCTCAGCAACTTAAAACCAGCGCTTTTAGCTTGCGTCACGCTTGAGGCGTCCCACAGCTTGTAGTTGCAGACGATGGCCTGGCAGCCCAGCATAAGGCCGGTCTCCAGCCAACCTGTCCACAGCTCGCGCAGCAGCAGGCCGCGCGGCAGCTCGGGTGCAGCGTCCAGTGCGGCTTGCAGTGCATCAGGTTTGAAGGACGTGAGCAACGGCTTGCGTGCCTCGTCTTGCCACAGGCGGGCGGCGTGTTGAGCCACCACCTGACCCGTTTGTTGATCAGTGCCGGTGGTGGGTTTGATTTCAATGTTCAGGTCAAACCCGTGGCTGATGCAATAGCTGGCGATGGTGT
>JAYWFR010000133.1:0-4697 GCA_043778695.1 Polaromonas sp.
CTTGCTGTCAGCGCCAGACCGCGACGCGCCAGCAAGCGCAAGGCTTCGTCGTACAGCGACGGTGCGGCAAGCGCCGTTTCCACCATCGCATACAAGTCAGGGCGGTGCGCGTGAGGATTCAGCATCGCTGGATTTTTGTTGCCCAAGGCAAATTCTATGCAACGATATTGATAACTTTGAAAGCCGCTGGAGCTCGCCAGATACGGACGTATCGCGCTGTATTCGGGTGGCGTCATGGTCGCCAAGACATCCCAGGCGTGCACCAATTGCTCCATGATCTTGCTGACTCGCGCCAACATCTTGAAGGCACTGCCCAGCTCGTCGTTCGCCACGGCCACAATCGCCGCGCGCAGTTCGTGCAACATCAATTTCATCCACAACTCGCTGGTTTGATGCTGAATGATGAACAGCATTTCGTTGTGGTCAGGCGAGCGGGGTTTTTGTGCGTCCAACAGCTCGTCTAAGTGCAGGTAGTCGCCGTAAGTCATTGACTGGCTGAAGTCGAGTTGCGCGCCGTCGCTGTGAACGATGTCTGCACCGCTTGTAGCCGCGCCTTTGAGTGGGCAGCCACCGCCGTCATTGGCGTTGCTTGGGGCAGTAGGCTTGGGCGACATGATGTGCTGCCCTGTTTAGGTAACCAAGCTTTTTTTATTGAACTCAAGCTGCTGCCATTCGCCTGAAACCAATACTTGGCGAAGGTGTTCAACCGCATTCCACACGTCTTCAAAGCTGGTGTACAGCGGGGTAAAACCAAAGCGAAGAATGTCGAGATGTGCTGCGCCGTCGCCAGCCCTGAAGTCACCAATCACGCCGCGTGCAATCAGCGCTTGCACAATGGCGTAAGCACCATCCCGCCTGGTTAGGCAAACCTGCGAGCCGCGCTGGGCGTGTTCGCGCGGTGTGGCCAGGCCCAAGCCGTGGTCTGCGCAGCGTTCTTCCACCAGCTTGACGTACAGGTCGGTGAGTGCCAGTGATTTTTTGCGCAGCGCTGCCATGCCGCCCAGTGGTTCGGCGGACAGCACGCTGTCTAGTCCGCAGTCGAGCGCCGTCATGCTTAGCACCGGGGGTGTGCCGCACAAGTATCGGTTGATGCCCGCAGCAGGTTGGTATTCAGGGGTGAAGGCAAACGGCGCGGCGTGGCCAAACCAGCCGGCCAGCGGTTGCCACACATCACGCGCGGCGTGCTTTGGGTTGACCCACACAAACGCCGGTGCGCCTGGGCCGCCGTTCAGGTATTTGTAGCCGCAACCTACTGCAAAGTCAGCTTTAGCAGTGGTTAAGTCAACCGGCACTGCACCTGCGCTGTGGGCCAGGTCCCATACGCACAGCACGCCCGCCGCGTGGGCTTTGGCGGTGACTGCTTTTATGTCGTGCATGGCGCCGGTGCGGTAGTTGACATGGGTCAACATCAGCACTGCTACATCTTGCGTTAGCGCTGCTTCAATGCCGTCGGCCTCCACCAGCACCAGCTTCAAGCCGCGCTCTTTGCACAAGGCTTCGGCAATGTACAAATCGGTTGGAAAGTTGCTGCGCTCACTGACAAGTGTTTTGCGCTGCGGCGCATCAATGGCTGCGATGCTGAGCGCGGTTGACAGCACTTTGAACAAGTTAATCGACGTGCTGTCAGTAGCCACCACTTCGCCCGGCCCAGCGCCAATCAGCTGCGCAATTTTGTCGCCCAGGCGCTGCGGCATGTCAAACCAGCCGGCGCTGTTCCATGAGCGGATCAAGCCTTGGCCCCATTCCTCAGTCACGGCTTTGGCGACACGCGTTGCGGCGGTATTCGGCATCACGCCAAGTGAATTGCCGTCGAGGTAAATCACGCCTTCTGGCAAAGTGAACTGGCTGCGCAGGTCACGTAGCGGGTCTCGCGCATCGAGCGCGCGGCAGTCTTGTAATGTTGTCATGGTCATTAAATTAAAGCTCTCGCAAAATAGCGCGCACGGGCGAAGCATCAGCACGCATCAGTTTCAAGGGCAGGGCAATCAATTCGTAGTCGCCCTCGGGCACATCGTCTAGCACCAGGCATTCGAGGTTGCGCATGTTGTTTGTCAGCAATAAGTGGTGGCTGGGTAATGTTTGGCTGTCGGCAGGGTCAATGCTGGGCGTGTCGATACCTACTAGCGCTACGTTTTTAGTAGCTAGTAGCGCAAGCGTTTCGTGCGCTACAGCCGTAAATGATGCCCAAGACTGGCTTGCAACTCGTGCTGTGCGCAGCAACACGCGTGGCGGCAAGTCAGCGAGCGCATGGGCGATGTGTTCAGGCAAAACCAGCGGGCCGCAGTCGATGCAATGAATCACGCGGCACGGCCCGAGGTAAGGCGCCAGGTCAAGCGCGCCAGCCGCTGCGCCGCCGCTCGCGTAGTGCATAGGTGCATCGGCATGTGCGCCTGTGTGTGGCGACAGTGTGATGCTGTTGACGTTGACCGGGCAACCGGGGTCAAGTGAAAAATGCAAGTGCTGCGAATAAGCCGTGTCGCCAGGGAAGACAGCGGTGTGTTCATCAACAGGCGGTGAAATGTCCCAAATTTTGCGTGGCGACTTCATGGGTGAAAAGCTCATGTAATGAAGGTAGCACCGCTGAAAATGCTGCGGTGTCGGTTATTTCCAACAGCCTTCAAAAATAGCGGGCCTAGGGCTCAGTTTGGCATAGTGCGGCGTTGCGCCGCGGTAATGAAATAACATAGAGAAATGCGCGAAAGTTTAAAAGTACTGCTTCAAGTCCGAGAGGAGGGCATTCTTGCGGACTTCGCCATTGGCGGCGCTATTGCCGCGAGCTTTTATACGCCAGCCGTAACAACGGAAGACCTAGATATTTTTGCGTTTCCCAAGCCATCGGCGTCGGGACTTTTGGTGCTGACGCCTTTGTACGAGCGATTGCAACAATTGGGCGGGCGAATTGAAAGCGAGTATGTAGTCATCGGTAAATGGCCGGTGCAGATCCTTCCTGCATACACCCCGCTTGTTGAAGAGGCTGTGGCGAACGCAGTTGATCAACACTTTGAAGATTTGATAGTGAAGGTGGTTTCTGCCGACTATTTGTGTGCGATTGCGCTGCAAACCGGGCGTGCCAAAGACTATATGCGCATCCATATGTTGATTGAATCCGGGCATGTAAGCAGCGACAGGTTGGCGGCTTTGGTTAATGCGTTCGCTTTGACGCAGCGTTGGGAAACATATGTCAAACGCTACGCCTAAATCAGGAGTAGTTCGTAGCATTACTTACGTAGTAAATGCTGTGGATGTTGAAGTGCATGTCGCCAGAGTCAAAGCAGCATGGCGTCAACATGAACGCGCGATGACGTGGGAGCAAAAAATCGAAGCTATTGAACGTATGCGTGAGCGTGATGCGCAGTTGGCGCGTGCTCGAGCCATCGTCAAATCAGCCTAGCCCAAGCGTCCAAGCGCCCAAGCAAAAGCTACTCCACGGGTGCCTGTTGCGCATATATCCGGTTTTGGTTTCGGCGCGCAGCCATCGGCTGCTTAACGTGCGCGTTGCGTACATTAGCCCCCACCTAAACAGCATGTCGGAGCAACAGCGCCCCCGCCTCGCATTTCATGCAAGGCGGCCAAGCAAAAGGTACTCCATGAGTGCCTTTTGCACGTGCATCCTGTTTTCCGCTTCGTCCCACACCACTGACTGGGGGCCGTCGATCACATCGGCTGACACTTCTTCGCCGCGATGCGCTGGCAGGCAGTGCATAAACAGGGCGTCGGGCTTGGCTACAGCCATCATGTCAGGGTCTACACACCAGTGGTTAAAAGCTTTTTTGCGCGCTTCGTTTTCAGCTTCAAACCCCATCGAAGTCCACACGTCTGTGGTTACCAAGTCTGCGCCAACGCAAGCGTCGTGTGGGTCTTTAAACACCTGGTAACTTTCGGCTGACCGGATGCCCGCAATCGACTGGTCAACTTCATACCCGCCCGGTGTGCTCAGGTGCACTTTAAAACCTAATATCTCGCTTGCCTGCAACCAGGTATTGGCCATGTTGTTGCCGTCACCTACCCAGGCCACGGTTTTGCCGGTAATGCTGCCGCGGTGCTCAATGTAGGTAAAGATATCAGCCAATATCTGGCACGGGTGAAATTCGTTCGTCAGGCCGTTGATGACTGGCACGCGTGAGTGCTCGGCAAAGCGGTCAATTTTGGTTTGCTCAAAGGTACGAATCATCACCAGGTCGACCATGCGGCTGATAACTTTGGCGCTGTCCTCAATCGGCTCGGCGCGGCCCAGCTGGCTGCCTTCAGTCGTTAAGTTGACAACAGTGCCGCCTAGTTGGTACATGCCGGCTTCAAAGCTCACGCGGGTGCGGGTGGACGCTTTTTCAAAAATCATCGCCATGGTGCGGTCGACCAGCGGCTGGTGTTTTTCGTAGGCTTTGAACTTCTTTTTGATCAGCGCCGCGCGCTCAAACAAGTACGCGTATTCAGCCGCATCAAGATCGCTGAATTGCAAATAATGTTTGATCGGTTTATTTATTGCGTTGGTCATCGAATCAGTCATTCATCACCGATGCTTTTAAAGAGTTGGTGTCTGTTTTCTTTTCGTGCAAAAACTGTTTAATCAGCGGCACCAAAATCGCGACGACTTCATCAGCCTCAGCTGTGGTCATGATAAGTGGCGGCACCAGGCGAATCACACTATCAGCCGTGACGCTGATCAGCAAGCCGTCATCTGCCGCCTGCTTGAGCAAGTC
>JAYWFR010000134.1:0-27063 GCA_043778695.1 Polaromonas sp.
CCGGCTTTTTCAATGGCTTTGGCCAGCTCCACTACTTCTTCCCAACTGCTGCCGCCAGGAATTAAATCGATGATCGACAAACGATAAATGATGATGAAGTCAGCGCCCAACGCCTCGCGCGTGCGGCGAACGATTTCAATAGCAAGCCGCATGCGGTTGGCGTAGCTGCCGCCCCACGCATCGGTGCGGTGGTTGGTGTGGGCAACTAAAAACTGGTTGATCAAATAGCCTTCGCTGCCCATGATCTCCACACCGTCGTATCCAGCCTCACGCGCCAACGCGGCGCAGCGCACAAAGGCGCGAATCTGCCGTTCAATACCAGCGGCGCTCAGCTCAAACGGGGTGAAGGGCGATATCGGGCTTTGAATGCGCGACGGTGCCACGCACAGCGGGTGGTAGCCGTAGCGGCCACTGTGCAAAATTTGCAGTGCGATTTTGCCGCCTTCAGCGTGTACTGCGTCAGTGACTAATTTGTGCCGCTTGGCCGCGCTGCTGCTGGCCAACATGCCGGCAAACGGCTTGGTCCAGCCGGCAATGTTGGGCGCAAAGCCGCCGGTGACGATCAAGCCCACGCCGCCGCGCGCCCGCTCTGCAAAGTAAGCCGCCATAGCCGGGAAATGCTTGCGGCCGTCTTCTAGGCCGGTGTGCATGCTGCCCATGAGGACGCGATTTTTAAGCGTGGTGAAGCCGAGGTCAAGCGGGGCCAGCAGATGCGGGTAGGGCGCGTGCTGTGGGTTTGAAGAGGCAGTGTGCGTCAAGGTTAAGTTTCCAATCATCGTTTCGAAGATCGTATCTTGAAGGTTGAAAACGACCTGTAGCCAAGCGGACTTCGCTCGCGACTATCAACGCCTTGGCACACCGCCAACCCAAAATACTTGTAAGAAGAAAATTGAATCTAGCTTAAACTTGGGCGCGTATGGTCGCATAGCCGTGTAGCCGGACAGCCGCTTGCCCTCGGCGGTTTGTTTTAGCCAGAATTTTCTAAACAATGCCAAAAATCTTCAAACTGAATCCCGTTGGTGCGGTGGTGGTGACTGCTTGTGCCCTGTCGGCTCAAGCCTGGGCTCAGACCAATCCCGGCAGCCCCAACAGCCCTAACAGCCCTAACAGCCCCAGCAACCCGCCCAGCCTGGCCACTATTACCATCGAAAGCTCACGCAACAGCGTATTGGGTGAGGCCGGCACAGCCAACGAGGGCGTGGTGACCCAGCAGCAGCTGGACGCGCGCACCGTGTACCGCCCCGGCGAGCTGCTAGAAGCTGTGCCGGGTTTGATCGTCAGCCAGCACAGTGGCGAAGGCAAGGCCAACCAGTTTTACCTGCGCGGCTTTAATCTGGACCACGGCACAGATTTGCGCACCACGATTGACGGCATGCTGGTCAACCAGCGCAGCCACAGCCACGGGCAAGGCTGGACCGATGTCAACTTTTTAATCCCCGAGCTGGCCACGCTGCTGGACTACCGCAAGGGCCCGTTTTATGCGGCAGAGGGCGACTTCGCCTCGGCCGGATCCGTCAGTGTGAATTACGCCAACAAACTTGACAAAGGCATTGCCGCGTTAAGCTTGGGTTCAAACGGTTTTGGCCGTACGCTGGTTGCTGCATCGCCCAAGTGGCTGGACGGCAACCTGCTGTACGCGCTTGAGTTGCAAAAAAGCAATGGCCCGTTCGTGGTGGGCGACAACTACCGCAAGAAAAACGGAGTGCTCCGCTACAGCCAGGGCAGCGAATCTGACGGTTTTAACGTCACGCTGATGGGCTACGACGCGAAATGGCATGCCACTGACCAGATCCCGCTCAGGGCCGTTCAAGCAGGCGCGCTGGGTCGTTTTGACGCGATTGACCAAACCGATGGTGGCCAGGCAAGCCGGTTTAGTTTGTCGGGCAATTGGCGCAAAAGCAGCGGCACGTCATTGACCCAAGTCAACGCCTACATCGTTCGCAACAAGCTTGATTTGTATTCCAACTTCACCTACTTTTTAGACGACCCGGTCAATGGTGACCAGTTCAATCAACCCGACCGGCGCACCACGGTCGGCGTGAACGCCAGCCACACCTTCAATACAAAGCTGCTGGGGCGCACGTCTGAAAATACGGTGGGCTTGCAATTTCAGAGCGACCGGATCAACAACGGCCTGGCCAGTACCGTGGCCCGGCAAGTTGTAAGCGCGGCCCGCCAAGACAAAATCAACGAAACCAGCTTGGGCGTGTACGCTGAGAATAAAACGGCTTGGACAGAAAAAATCCGCACCGTGGCAGGCGTCAGGGCTGACACCTTCAAGTTCAAAGTTGATAGCAGCAACTCTTTAAATTCAGGCAATGCTACAGCTACCAAGGCCAGCCCAAAGCTAAATGTCATTGTGGGCCCGTTCAATAAAACCGAGTTTTATGCAAGCGCTGGCAATGGCTTTCACAGCAACGATGCGCGCGGCGCCACCATCACCATAGAGCCTAAAACCGGTTTGCTCGCTGACAAAGTGCCGCCGTTGGTGCGTTCGCGCGGTGTTGAGTTGGGCGTGCGCTCAGAAGTCATCGCCGGTTTGCAGAGCGCGCTGTCGGTGTATCGGCTGGACTTTGATTCTGAGCTGACTTTCCAGGGTGATGCGGGCACAACCAAAGCGGGGCGGCCGAGCAGGCGACTGGGGTTTGAATTTTCAAACTACTACAAACCCACCAAGTGGCTAACGATTGACGCCGATGTGTCGTTTGCACGTGCACGTTTTAGGGACATTGACGCAGCCGGGCCGCGCATACCGGGTGCAGTCGAGGGTGTGGCGTCTTTGGCACTGGCAGTTGACAACCTGGGCCCGTATTTTGGCGCGCTGCAGCTGCGTTATTTTGGGCCGCGGCCGCTGCTTGAAGACAACAGCGTCAGGTCAAAAAGCACCGCCACCCTCAATGGACGCATTGGCTACAAAATCAGCCCAAAGGTGAAGCTCGAATTTGAAGGTTTTAATTTGACGAATCGCAGGGATTCGGCAGTTGACTACTACTACACGTCGCAACTCAAAGGCGAAGCGGCGCCTGTTGCAGACATCCATTTTCACCCGATAGAAAGCCGATCGTTTCGCTTGAGCCTGATTGCAAATTTTTAGCTTGCAGCGGCGGCATTAGCTCAGTGGATTAAAGTGCCGATGTGCGGCGCTTTTATGCTCAATGCCGTTGCCATGCCCATGGGTGTGCCGTTCAATGTGCTCCGCCAGCGGCACCATTTGCATCGACCCATGACGCACACCACGCAGCGCAATCAGCGTTTGTGAAAAAGCCGTGATCGCACTGGTCGCTCCTCGCAGCACCACGGTCTCTAGGCGGTGCGCGTGGTCTAAGTGGGTGTGCAGACTGGTGACAATCAAGTCATGGTGCGCATGCTGCAGCGACATGACACGCTCAACAACTGTGGTGTCGTGGTGGTCGTACACATAGTTGAGGGTGGCCACGCACCAGGCCGCTTGCGGCTTTTGCAAGTGGTTGTCGTCAATGCGCCCGCGAATCAAGTCGCGCACCGCCTCTGAGCGGTTGTCGTAGCCTTTGGCAGCTATCAGTTCGTCAAACTTTGCGGCCAGCGCGTCGTCAAGGGAGATGGTGAAGCGTTGCATGTCAGCGCTCGACTTTGATGGCTTTTGCGGCTTGACTAACCAGCCCTGGGCCTTTATATATCAGCCCGGTGTAGATTTGCACCACATCCGCCCCGGCGTTGATTTTTGACACCGCATCAGCCCCACTCATCACGCCGCCCACACCAATGATGGGAAAGCCCTTGCCCAACGCAGCGCGCAACTGGCCGATAACACGGTTGCTGGCATTAAGTACGGGTGAGCCACTCAGGCCACCGGCCTCATCGGCGTGGCGCATGCCTTCAACGGCTTCGCGGCTAAGGGTTGTGTTGGTGGCGACAACACCGTCCATCTTGTGGCGTTTTAGCGTGGCGGCGATCACGTCGACTTGGGCTTCGTGTAGATCCGGTGCGATTTTGACGAAAATCGGCACCCGCTTGCCGTGCTGCTTGACCAGAATGCCCCGCCGCTTGGCAATGGCGCTTAGCAGCGTATCTAGCGCTTCATCGCTTTGCAAAGCGCGCAGGTTTTTGGTGTTGGGGCTGGAGATGTTGACCGTCACGTAATCAGCGTGCGGGTATACGCCGTCAAGGCAAATCAGGTAGTCATCAACAGCGTTTTCAATCGGTGTGGCGGCGTTTTTACCGATGTTTAACCCGAGGATGAGTGGCGTTAAATGAGATGTTGTGGAGTTGGATTGGCGCACCTTTGACTGTTGCACATTGGCAATAAAAGCGTCCAGTCCGTCGTTGTTAAAGCCCAGCCGGTTGATGAGTGCGTTTGCCTCGGGCAGGCGAAACATGCGCGGCTTGGGGTTGCCGCTTTGCGCCTTGGGAGTGACGGTGCCGACTTCTACAAAACCAAACCCCATGGCTGCCAGGCCGTCAATGCAGTGGGCGTTTTTGTCCAGACCAGCCGCCAAGCCAACGCGATTTGCAAACTTCAAGCCTGCCAATTCGATCGGGTCGTCTACGCGGGTGCTGCAATACGCCAGCGATAGCGGCGTGCCCTGCGTACGCGCCAGGCTGGTCATGGTCAATTCGTGCGCGGTTTCGGCGTCCAGGCCAAATAAAAACGGGCGGGCTAACGCATAAAGTGGGTTTTGGAGCAGTGCCATTGGATAATTTGTCTTGATTCAATTTTGTATTGTCGCAAACCTAATCTCTGAAAATCAACATGACCCAAGATGAACTCAAAACTCTGGTTGGCCAAGCCGCATTGGCCTATGTGCAACCCGGCAGCATTGTGGGCGTGGGCACGGGCTCTACCGTTAACAAATTTATTGAAGCGCTGGGCACGATGCGGGATCAAATCAAAGGAGCCGTGTCCAGCTCTGTCGCGTCAACAGAGCGCTTGCAAGCCTTGGGCATCAAAGTGTTTGATGCCGCTGAGGTGGACGAGTTGGCGGTGTACATCGACGGCGCAGACGAGATCGACCATGCGGGGTTCATGATCAAAGGTGGCGGCGCAGCACTCACGCGCGAGAAAATTGTAGCGGCTCAGGCCAGGCAATTTGTGTGCATTGCGGATGAGTCAAAACTAGTGACCACACTGGGCGCTTTCCCGTTACCGGTTGAGGTGATCCCGATGGCGGCCAAGCGTGTCGCACGTCAATTTGCGGCGCTTGGCGGAGCGGCTACTTTGCGAATGAAGAAGGGTGCGCCACTGGTCACTGACAACGGCCAGCATATTTTGGATGTGACGGGTTTGAAGATTGCCGACCCGCTGGCGTTTGAAGCTGATGTGAACAGCTGGCCCGGCGTGGTGACTGTTGGCGTGTTTGCATTCCAAAAAGCCAACGTTTGCCTGCTGGCGACGGGTGCAGGCGTTAAGACGTTGACGTTTTAAGCCGCAGGCTTGCCGCCGGGCTTTTAAAACCGAATCCCCGCCGGGTTTGAAGGCGCTGGCGCTGCTGGTGCTGGAGGTGCTGGTGCTGTAGCTGCTCGTGCCGGTGCGTTAGCTGGCGCGTTGGCTGGTGTGGCTGAGATGACGACCATCGGCGTGGCGGGTGGCTGCCTGTAGCTGGCCGGCAGTATCGACGTGCTGGGGTAGGCCGCTGCGTTTAAAAACTGGGTCCATTCTGTGTCAGAAAAGCCTTTGAGTTGCTGCCCGCCAATTGTGGCAAAGGGCAGCGAGCTGTCGCCGCTCAGGCGCTGCAGGGCTTGGGCATCGTCGTTCGTGTTGACGGTTTTTTCAACAAATGGGATACCGCGTGACAGCAGCAGTGCGCGGGCTGACTGACAAGGGCCGCAGTTGTCGCCGGTATACAACGTGACGGGGTACTTTTGGGCGACTTGGCGCAACTCGAACGGTAAGGCAGCATTGCCCAAGCCGCCGCCAGCTGCGTTTGCGCCTGTGCCCGTGGTGACTTTGGCATTGGTTTGAACTGGCGGTTTGTCCGAGAAGGTGACTTTGCCGTCAGGACCGACGATACGAAACACCTGCTGAGCCTGCAATTGAGGGGTAAATAGGGCTGTAGCGTAGATAAATAGAGCGCTAGCAGCTATCGATTTAAGAGTAATTAAATGATGCGGTAAGTTCATGTTGATTTCTCCATCAGCTTAATCTTAAAGTCTGCAACCGATATTCAACGGTCTTAGGCCATACCCTGATGACGCAGTAGTGCGTCTATCGACGGTTCACGACCTCTAAATGCTTTGAACGACTCCATCGCCGGGCGGCTGCCACCAGCTTCCAAAATCGCTTTACGGTATTTTCTGCCAGTTTCTATTTGAGCTTCACCAGCCGCAGCGGCTTCTTCAAATGCCGCATATGCGTCCGCTGACAGCACCTCAGCCCATTTGTAACTGTAATAGCCTGCCGCGTAGCCGCCCGCAAAAATATGACTGAAGGTGTGTGCTGTACGGCTGTACGGCGGCGCTTTGATGACCGCAATTTCTGCCCGCACTTCGCCTAGCAACCCCATCACGTCATCGGCCGGGTTGTGCGACGTGTGCAGCAGCATGTCAAACAACGAAAACTCAACTTGACGCAGCGTTTGCATACCGCTTTGGAAGTTCTTTGCAGCCAGCATTTTGTCAAACAAATCGTGCGGCAGGCTCTCGCCGGTATCAACATGGGCTGTCATGTGTTTGAGCACATCCCATTCCCAGCAAAAATTCTCCATGAACTGGCTGGGCAGCTCGACGGCGTCCCACTCCACGCCGCTGATGCCTGACACGTCACGCTCGTTAATTTGCGTCAACATGTGGTGCAGGCCGTGACCGAATTCATGGAATAGCGTGGTCACGTCGTCATGCGTTAGCAGCGCTGGCTTGCCGCCCACACTGCTCGCAAAGTTGCATGCCAGATGCGCAACAGGGGTTTGCAGGGCGTCGGTGTCGGGCCGCAGCCAGCGAGCGCGCACGTCGTCCATCCAGGCACCGCCGCGCTTGCCAGTGCGAGCGGGCTGGTCCAGGTAAAACTGGCCGACCAATGTTGCCGGCGACGCATCGACCTGTGCCTCCTCCGATCTTCGTTCAATGCGAAAGAACTGCACGCCCGGCTTCCACACTGGGGCTGTATCTTCGCGAATCGCCACTTCAAACAGTGTTTCAATAATTTTGAACAGACCCGCCAACACCTTGGGTGCGGTGAAATACTGTTTAACTTCCTGCTCACTAAAAGCGTAGCGTGCTTCTTTCAGCTTTTCTGCGATGTAGGGGAAGTCCCACGGTTGCGGGTCTTTCAAATCTAAATGCTCGGCCGCAAACGCACGCAAATCCGCCACGTCTTTTTCAGCAAACGGCCGTGCGCGCTTTGCCAAGTCGCGCAGAAAGGCAATGACTTCAAGGGGTGACTTGGCCATTTTGGCAACGACCGACACCTCACCAAAATTGTTGTAGCCGAGCAGCCTGGACTCTTCTGAGCGTAGCGCCAAAATCTCGGCGATTACCGCGCTGTTGTCGAACTTGCTGAACTCAGCCGGGGCTTGGTCGCTGGCCCGGGTGCTGTAGGCGCGGTACAAAACTTCACGCAGTGCGCTGCTGGTGGCGAACTGCATGACAGGCAAATAACTTGGCATTTTCAACGTCAGTTTGTAGCCTTCTTTGCTTTCGGCTTTGGCCAACTCGCGCGCGTTTTCCATCACGTCTTTTGGAACGCCCGCCAGTTCTAATTGACTGGCGTAGTAAGCAAACGCATCGGTGGCATCCAAGGCGTTTTCACTGAACTTTTGGCTGAGTTCTGCTTGCCGCTCCTGAATTTTGGCGAATCGTTCCTTGGCGGTGCCCACCAGCTCAGCGCCTGACAACACAAAGTTACGCATGGCGTTTTTGTGCGCCTGCTTTTGCTCAAGGTTCAGTGTGCTGACGTCAATCGCTTTGTACTTGGCGTACAGAGCCTCGTCTGCACCCAAGCGGGTGTAAAACTCAGTGATAACGGGCAGGGCGGCGTTATACGCGGCGCGCAGATCTGGCGTGTCGGCCACAGCGTTTAGGTGGCTGACAGCGCCCCAAGCGCGACCCAGCTTTTCAGTGGCGACGTCCAGCACAGCAGAGATGCTGGTCCAGTTGGCGGGAAAGTTACTGGCAGTGACTTGGGCAAGCGCGGCTTGTGCATCAATTAAAAGCAAATCAACCGCAGGTCCGACATGCTCGGGTTGAATGCGGTCAAACAGCGGTACGTCGGTAAAGTCTAAAAGTGGATTGATCATGTGAAGCAATTGTGGGCAAGCAAGCTAATTTCAAACTAATCTTGCGAGCGTTTTTTGAGGCTTTTGAGTTGCGGCTTTTTAGCGCGTTTGACGGTACCGCCAGGCGTCAATCGTTGGTTGCCTAGCACGCGCAGCACCTTGACTTCAGGCCGCTGGCCGTAGCGTGAACTGTTTTTTAGCACCTTGACTTCACGCGGGCCAGCTTTGCGGTCATCGTCGACTTTCTTTTCTTTCTCAGGCATGGGTCGCCACAGCACCAGCAGCTTGCCAATGTGCTGAATGGGCGCGGCATTCAAGTCGGTGGAGAGTTCTTTAAAAATCGCCTCACGAGCCACGCGATCATCCATTTGCGCCCGCACTTTGATCAGGCCGTGGGCATTGAGTGCCGCATCAACTTCTTTTTTAACCGAGGCGGTCAAACCGCCCGAACCAATCATGACGACTGCATTTAAATGATGGGCATCAGCGCGGTGGTCTTTGCGCTGGGCGGGGGTAAGTAATATTTGGGCCATCACAGGATTATCGGTGGACAATCAAGCCATGAAGAGACCAGCCACAAAGAGCACTGAAAAAGTCAAAAAAACCGACGCTGACAGCGCCAAACGCGGCAGCAAGGTCAACAAAGCGTGGCTGCACGACCACATCAACGACCCCTACGTGAAGCTCGCGCAGCGCGAAGGCTACCGGGCACGCGCCGCCTACAAACTCAAAGAAATTGACGAAAGCCTGGGGCTGATAAAACCTGGCGGCCTGGTGGTAGACCTGGGCAGCACACCGGGCGCGTGGAGCCAATATGCGCGCCGCAAAATGTCGCCCAAAGGCGCGGCAACTGGCGAGCTGAACGGCCACATCGTAGCTCTTGATCTGCTGGAGATGGAGCCGATTGAAGGTGTGGTGTTTATTCAGGGTGATTTTAGGGAAGTTGAAGTGCTACAAGTTTTGGAGAAGACGCTGACTGCTGCGGGCGCGGGCAAGAAGCTTGACCTGGTGATGTCGGACATGGCACCGAATTTATCGGGCATTGAATCAGCCGATGCCGCCCGCATCAGCGACCTGGTGGAGCTGGCGGTTGATTTTTCGGTTCAACACCTCAAAGCCGACGGCGCGCTGGTCGTCAAGTTGTTTCACGGCGGTGCGTATGACCCGATGGTCAAGCTGTTTAAAGACACCTTTGGCGTGGTCAAACGCATCAAACCCAAAGCGTCGCGGCCCGGGTCATCAGAAACTTTTTTGGTGGGCTTGGGCCTTAAAACAAGCCGTGAAGGCTCGAAAAATATCTAAACCCGCGCCCGCCCAAGGGCTGTAAGCATTAATTCATAGAGTTTTAAGTCTTGAAAGGCCTAAAATGAGCTGCATCTGCCTGGTCAGAGACATTTCTCTTTGGGTATCTGGGTTTTTTGATTGGAGTTCTCCTTGAACAATCAGTGGTTTTCAAAAGTTGCAATCTGGCTGGTGATTGGCATGGTGCTGTTCACTGTTTTTAAGCAATTTGACACGCGCGGCGGCGTAGGTGCCAATTACTTGGGTTATTCCGAGTTTCTTGAAGAGGTGCGTGGTAAGCGAATCAAAACCGCGACCATTGCCGAGGGTCAGGGCGGCACTGAAATTATCGCCACCACCAACGACGACCGCAAAATCCGCACCACCGCCACGTATCTTGATCGTGGTTTGGTTGGCGACCTGATTGCGAACGACGTGAAGTTTGACGTCAAGGCGCGCGAAGAAGGCTCGCTGCTGATGACACTGCTCGTCAGCTGGGGCCCCATGCTGCTGTTGATTGGCGTGTGGGTGTACTTCATGCGGCAAATGCAGGGTGGCGGCAAAGGCGGGGCGTTTAGTTTTGGCAAGTCCAAAGCACGCTTGCTTGATGAATCTACCAACCCTGTGACGTTTGCAGACGTAGCCGGCTGCGACGAGGCCAAGGAAGAAGTCAAAGAAGTCGTCGACTTTTTGAAAGACCCTACCAAGTTTCAAAAGCTTGGTGGGCGTATCCCGCGCGGCTTGCTGCTGGTAGGCCCTCCGGGCACGGGTAAAACGCTGCTGGCCAAAAGTATTGCCGGCGAGGCAAAAGTGCCGTTTTTCTCGATCTCCGGTTCTGACTTTGTTGAAATGTTTGTCGGCGTGGGCGCATCCCGTGTGCGCGACATGTTTGACAACGCCAAGAAAAACGCGCCTTGCATTATCTTTATTGACGAGATTGATGCCGTAGGTCGCCAGCGTGGCGCGGGCTTGGGCGGTGGTAACGACGAGCGCGAGCAAACATTGAATCAAATGCTGGTTGAGATGGACGGCTTTGAAACCAATGTCGGCGTGATTGTGGTGGCCGCCACCAACCGCCCTGACATCTTGGACGCTGCTTTGCTCCGCCCAGGGCGTTTTGACCGCCAGGTGTACGTGACACTGCCTGACATTCGTGGCCGTGAGCAGATTTTGAATGTACACATGCGCAAAGTACCGCTGGGGCAAGACGTCAGTCCCGGCGTGATTGCACGCGGCACCCCCGGTATGTCTGGCGCTGATTTGGCCAACCTGTGCAACGAGGCCGCGCTGATGGCAGCCCGACGCAACGCCCGCACTGTTGAAATGATTGACTTTGAAAAAGCCAAAGACAAAATTTTGATGGGCCCTGAGCGCAAAAGCATGGTCATGCCCGAAGAAGAACGCCGCAACACCGCGTACCACGAGTCAGGCCACGCGCTGATCGGCAAAATGTTGCCCAAGTGCGACCCGGTGCACAAAGTCACCATCATTCCCCGTGGCCGCGCCTTGGGCGTGACCATGAGCTTGCCTGCCGCTGACCGCTACAGCTATGACAAAGAGTTCATGCTCAGCCAGATCAGCATGCTGTTTGGTGGCCGCATTGCCGAAGAAGTCTTCATGAACCAGATGACCACCGGTGCTAGCAACGATTTTGAACGAGCCACCGGGCTCGCCAGAGATATGGTTACCCGCTACGGCATGACCGACGCGCTTGGCCCGATGGTCTACGCTGAAAACGAGGGTGAAGTGTTCTTGGGTCGTTCTGTGACTAAAACCACCAGCATGTCTGAGACCACCATGCAAAAGGTGGACGCAGAAGTGCGCCGCATCATTGACCAGCAGTACAAGGTAGCGCGTACGCTGATCGAGGACAACAAGGACAAAATGCACGCTATGGCCAAGGCGTTGATCGAGTGGGAAACCATCGATGCGGAACAAATTGACGACATCATTGCCGGTAAAGTGCCGCGGCCGCCGAAAGATTGGACACCCCGCAACCCATCGGTTGGGGGTAGCACGGGTGGCCCAACGGGTGGCACGCCCGCGATTAACCCTGACCCAGCGCCAGCCGCCGCAAAAAGCGATTTGTAGAATTGCCGCATTCATTGACTTAATTCAACCCGGGCTTGTCCCGGGTTTTTGTTTTTCCCGGCCCCGTTTTGGCGTCTCTTTTTAATCGTTTTTTTATTTTTGAGAACAGACTTGACCGATGAGTTGGCAAACCTCGCGCTATCTGATTGAGCTGGCCCAGCCCAAAGTCATGGGCATTGTCAACGTCACGCCTGATTCGTTTTCAGACGGTGGCCAATTTTTTGCGCCCGACAGTGACATGCTAAGTGCGCTGGCGCAGTGTGACAGACTAGTCAAAGACGGTGCAGATATGCTCGACATTGGCGGCGAGTCTAGTCGGCCCGGCGCGTTGCCTTTGCCGCTGGCTGATGAGTTGGCGCGTGTGTTGCCGGTGGTGCGCCATGCCGTTACGCTCGGTGTGCCCGTGTCGGTAGATACCTACAAGCCCGAGGTGATGCAGGCAGTATTGGACCTGGGCGTTGACATCATTAATGACATTTGGGCGTTGCGCCAGCCTGGCGCACTGCATGTAGTGGCCGCGCATCCCAGTTGCGGCGTGTGCCTGATGCACATGCACCGTGAGCCACAAACCATGCAGCTTGATGCCATGCAGGGCGATGTGGTGGCGGAGGTGCTCTCTTTTTTAGAGCAACAAGCTGAATATTTACGGTCGCTAGGCATTCATCAAGACCGCATCATGCTGGACCCTGGCATCGGCTTTGGCAAAACCGTAGAACAGAACTTTGCCCTGCTCAGCAGGCAAAACGAACTGCTGGCCGCCGGTTACCCGCTGCTGGCTGGCTGGTCGCGCAAGTCTTCGCTGGCGGCTGTCAGCAGCACGTCGCTAGAGCTGGTCGCGCAAATGGATATCGCTGATCGGATGGTGCCCAGCGTGACGGCAGCTGTGCTGGCGGTAGAGCGCGGTGCCAGGGTGGTGCGGGTGCATGACGTGCGTGAGACGGTACAGGCTTTGAAGGTCTGGACAGCTTCTAAAATAGCTGGCTGACCAACGACAAAATTTAATGACATGACCAGACAATACTTTGGCACAGACGGCATTCGCGGCACAGTAGGCCAGCCGCCGATCACCCCGGACTTTGTGCTGCGCCTGGCGCATGCGGTGGGCCGAGTGCTCAAGCGCACTGAGGGCCGCCCCACCGTGCTGATTGGTAAAGACACGCGCATATCAGGCTACATGCTGGAAAGCGCACTTGAGTCTGGCTTTAACTCAGCCGGCGTTGACGTGGTCCTGTTGGGGCCTCTGCCCACGCCTGGCGTGGCTTACTTGACCCGCACCCAGCGCGCCAGTTTGGGTGTGGTCATCAGCGCCAGCCATAACGCTTTTGCTGACAACGGCATCAAGTTTTTCAGCGCGCAGGGTGCCAAGTTAGACGACGCGTGGGAGCTGGCAGTCGAAGCTGCTTTGCAAGAAGCGCCCGTGTGGGTAGACTCTGCCGCGTTGGGCAAAACCAAACGCCTGGACGACGCAGCAGGCCGTTACATTGAGTTTTGCAAAAGTACCTTTGCCAACGACCTGACGCTCAAGGGCTTGAAAATTGTGGTCGACGGCGCACACGGCGCCGCGTATCACATCGCCCCCGAGGTGTTTCATGAATTAGGCGCAGACGTCATCTCTATCGGCTGCGCACCCGACGGCCTGAACATCAACGACGGGGTGGGCGCGACGCACCCTGAAGCCTTGATTGCTGCTGTAAAACAGCACCGCGCCGACTACGGCATTGCGCTAGACGGCGACGCAGACCGCCTGCAACTGGTCGATGGTCAAGGAAGACTGTTTAACGGCGACGAAGTGCTTTATTTGATGGTCAATGAACGCCTGGCACGCGGAGAAAAAGTACCTGGCGCGGTCGGCACACTGATGACCAACATGGCAGTTGTTGTCGCCTTGCAAGCCAAAGGCGTTGAGTTCGTACGCGCCAAGGTCGGTGACCGCTATGTGCTGGAAGAGCTTGAAAAACGCGGCTGGTTGCTCGGTGGTGAAGGCTCGGGCCACTTGCTGGCGCTTGACAAACACACCACCGGCGACGGCCTGATCAGCGCTTTGCAAGTGCTGCAGGCCTGCGTGCGCAGCGGCAAAACGCTGGCCCAGTTACTGGCTGACGTGACGCTGTTCCCGCAAACGCTCATCAACGTGCGGCTTAAAGCTGGGCAAGACTGGACCAACAACGCCCTCCTAAAGACCGAGACGGCAGCGATAGACGCCGAGCTGGGCCAGACTGGCCGCGTACTGATACGCGCCAGCGGTACCGAGCCGCTACTGCGTTTGATGGTCGAGGCGCGCGATGCAACGCAGGCATTGCATTGCGCTCAGCGCCTGGCAAAGGCTGTGACGGGCTGAAAGTTAGAAAAACGGCGTTGGAACGCCGTCTTCAGGCAGTAAAGCTGTCTTTAGTCCATTACAGACTCAAATCTCAAGTGCAACCCCTTAAATCAATGAATGCGTCAAGATGACTACAGCACAACATCACGAACAACTGCTGCGTGGCCGCATTCTTTAAAAAGCTCTTGACGATATTTATCGTAATTACCGGTAATTACAAGTAATAATCGGGATATTGATGTGCTCCGCCATGTCTTGTTGGTGTCTTGTTTATGCCTTGTTTATGCCTCGTTTATGCCTCGTTTATGCCTCGTTATGTTTCGTTAGGTCTCGTGTGGGTCTCGTTTAGTGCTCATTTTTTTTGCGTTGCCACCCTCCGCCACTAAGTCATCGTCACCAAGTTATAACCAGCTGCCATCTCTAGCCGCCATCACCCATTGCCACCGCCAGCCGCCACCGCCATGCGCCTCGTCCAAAACTCACTGCACCAAGAAGTCGCCAGCACGCTGCGGGACGAGATTTTTGCGGGCACGTTGGCACCGGGCAGTTTCATTGATGAGTTAGCGCAATGCGCTCGGCTGGACATCTCGCGCACACCGCTGCGCGAGGCGTTGAAGGTGCTAACTGCTGAGGGGCTGATGCGGCACGAGCCGCGGCGCGGCTGCTTTGTCAGCGAGGTGACTGAGCAAGATCTGGACGATATTTTCCCGGTCATCGCGCTGCTAGAAGGGCGCTGTGCCTATGAGGCCGCACGCCGCGCCAGCGATGCTGACCTGCAAGCGCTGAGCGCCCTGCACGACAAGCTGCAAGCCCATGCCAAGGCGGGGCGTATCACCGACTACTACGCCACCAACTTTGCCATTCATGAGGCGATTATTTTGCTGGCCAACAACCGCTGGTTGAGCCAGAGCATCGCTGATTTGCGCAAGATTTTGAAGCTGTCGCGCTTGCAGTCACTCGGCGCGCCGGGCCGCGTCAAGCAAAGCTTGTCGGAACACATGACGGTGTTTGCCGCGTTAAAAAGCCGCGACAGCGAGGGCGCAGAAGCGGCCATGCGCACCCACCTGACGCGCCAGCGCGAGGCGCTGCGCATCGTGCGCGGCCAACAATCGAGGCTCGCATCATGAGCCCTCCAGACTGGCTGAACCGCAGCGTGTCACGCTTGAAAAAAGCTTCTGTAAGCGATAAAAGTATCGAAAAACAGGTGTTAAAAGAGCCTGTAGCCCAGGTAAAACGTACGCTAGCAGCTCCTAAAAATATAGTGATTGAGGAGGCCATAAGTGCTGGCCGCAGTACGCGTGACCGCCTCAAAGCCACCTTGCGCCAAAAAGAAGAAGCCCTGTCGCCACGGGTGCTGCGCCACACGCTTGAAGAGCTCAGGCGGGTGGTCGACCCGCAGGTCAGTGAGGCCGAAGGCGGCTTGCGCGCCAAGGCGGTGGCCCAGTGGTACGCCCAAGTCGCCCCCAACGAGCGGCGCGACATGTGGCTGCTGATGAGCGAGCAGTTTGTAGCCGATGCGCAAAAAAACCAGGCGGCACAAGCCCTGTTTTCCGCCGCAGTGGGCACGCCTGAACAGGCGGTGGCTGAAGTACGGTACCGCCGCGCTACCGTATCGCCCCGCAGGCGCCTGCTACAGCGCTTCAGTGCTTTCCCCGATGGGATTCGTTTTTTGGTTGATTTGCGCGCCGACATGCTGCCGCATTTGAAGGCCGACAAGCGCTTGGCGGCGCTGGATGTGGAGATGGAGTACATGTTTTCTACCTGGTTTGACGTCGGCTTTTTAGACCTGCGCCGGATCAGCTGGGACTCACCGGCGTCGCTGATTGAAAAGCTCATCAAGTACGAGGCGGTGCATGACATAAAAAGTTGGGCAGACGTGAAAAATCGGCTTGATTCAGACCGCCGTTGCTACGGGTTTTTTCACCCGCGCCTGCCTGATGATCCATTGATTTTTGTCGAGGTCGCCTTGATGCACGAGATAGTCGGATGCATCACGCCGCTGCTGGACGAGTCAGCCGATGCGCAAGACCTGAACGCCGCCACCACCGCCATTTTTTACTCCATCAGCAACACGCAGCAGGGCCTGCGCGGGGTGAGCTTTGGTGATTCGCTCATCAAGCGGGTGGTGGACACGCTCAAAGGGGAGTTTCCCAAACTAAAAACCTTTGTAACGCTGTCACCAATTCCTGGCTTGCGAGTTTGGCTAAGTAAAAATGCCCCCGAGCTGGCCAGCAAGTTGCAAGAAGCGGACGTGTTGCGCTTACCCGAAAAATCGCCTCTGAAGCTATCGCTGTTGCAGCAAGCTGCTCACTATCTGGGTCGGGAAACGACGGATACAAAACCCGTCGACAGTGTGGCCAAATTCCATTTGGGCAACGGTGCCAGGGTAGAGCGTTTGAACTGGGCCGGTGATCCGTCGGCCAAAGGACTCAAGCAGTCTTATGGCTTGATGGTCAACTATTTGTATGACCTGAAACGGCTGGACAAACACCGCGCCATGCTGGCCAAGGGCGAGATTGCCGTGTCTGCGGAAGTCAAGGCGCTTATACCTTGATCAATAAGACAGCCAAAACAGCCGAAACAGCCGAGATAAAGAAGATGGTGGAGACAACGATGACAACAAAAATGACTTTTTTAAAATTCGCCAGAGGACGCATCTTGCAAGCCGGCCTTTGCATTGGCTTGGGCTCGGGCTTGCTGTTGGCGGCCATGCCAACGCAAGCCCGCGTTACCCGCATCGTCATTGACGACACCAAGCCTTTGCAAACGCTAGCTGCTGGACTGGCCTACGAGCAAATCGCGGGACGAGCCTTCGGCGAATTGGACCCCAAGGCACCGGGCAACCGCATCATCAACGACATTGAACTGGCCAAAAGCCCGGATGGCAAAGTGCGTTATGTCGCCAGTTTTGTATTGACCAAACCAGTGGACATGAGCCAAGCCAGCGGCCTGCTGTGGCACGATGTGCCAAACCGCGGCTTTGCTTTGCCTGGCTATCCGGCGCAAGCGCCAGAGCGGGCGTTGGGCGACATCAATCTGGCCAGCGCCTGGCAGGGCGACAACGCCGGGGCCACAGCGGTGCGCAGCGACATGATGGTGACGGGCACGCACTTTTTGCAACTGCCCGTCGCGAAAGGCGAGGGCGGCGCGGCTGTCACGGGCGACGTTTTTGGCCGCATCATCAACCGCAGCGGCCCCGCATCGCAGCCGCTGATTGTGCAAACCAACCCAGTGCCGTACAAGCCTGTCAGCCTAGACACCACCAAGTCAGCCTTGGTCTCGCGCCGGGGCGAATCCACGCGCGGCGAAGTGATTGGCGAAACATCCATTGCACCCACCGACTGGGCCTGGGCCACGTGCAGCGCCACCAACCCCTTTCCCGGCACGCCCGACGCCACGCAAATTTGCCTAAAAAACGGCTTTGAATCTGACAAGCTGTACCAAGTGGTGTTCAAAGCGGCTGACCCGTATGTGCTGGGCGTGGGCTTTGCCGCATGGCGCGATGTGGGGCAGTTTTTTAAAACCGCGCAGGCTGACGATGGCGGCACGCCTAACCCGGTGGCCAAAGCCGTCACGCACAGTATTGGCCGGGGCATTTCGCAGTCGGGCAACTTTTTGCGCGGTTGGTTGCATTTGGGTTTTAACCACTCTGAGTTAGGCGAGCTTGGGGCCAAGGTGCACGACGGCCTGTGGCCCATCATTGCCGGGCGGCGCATTGCACTTAACTTTCGCTGGGCGCAGCCCGATGGTGTGCTGGAGCTGTACCAGGCCGGCAGCGAAGGCCCGCAGTGGTGGGCGCCGCACGCCGATGTTCTGCGAGGCGGCGTTGGTGTCAGTAATTTGGGCAGCATTCAAGACCGCTGCACGGCCAGCAATACCTGCCCCAACATCATCGAACACTTCGGCTCGGCAGAGGTCTGGGCACTCAAGCTAACGCCCGCTTGGGTCGGCACCGACGGTAAAACCGATTTGCCACTACCTGCTAACGTTCGGCGTTACTACATTGCCAGCTCGCACCACGGCGGCGGCGTGGGCGGCTTTGACAGCAGCTTGCCAGGCGCAGGTTTGCCGACTGCGGGCGCCATGTGCCCCGGCAACAACTATGGCCAAGGCGTGCTGCCCGCCAACCCTATGCCGCACGCTGAGACGGTCAACGCGCTGCGGTTTCACTTTCGCAATTGGGTGATGAAAGGCAGCCAGCCGCCTGCCAGCCGCTGGCCGCGTTTGGCCGATGGCAACCTGGGCGCGGCGCACAAGGTCGGAATTGGCTTTCCCACCCTTCCTGGCCTTCGCGCCAGCGCGCCCGAAGTCGACTTCATCATGCCCGTTATTGACTACGACTGGGGTCCGGCGTTCAACAAAACCGATGGCTCGGGCGTTGCATCGAATGCACCGCCAACCGTCTTGCAAGTGCTGCCTATGTTGGCACCCAAAGTTGACGCCGATGGCAACGAAAAGGGCGGCGTGCCAGTTGTGCTGGCCGACGCGCCACTGGGTACCTATTTGGGGTGGAACATCACCGCAGGCGGCGCGCGGCCGTTTCACCAAGGGCAAATTTGCGACTACGTGGGCGGCATGATCCCGTTTGCTAAAACGGCGCAACATCGCTTGGCCACTGGCGACACCCGGCTGTCGCTTGAGGAGCGATACGGCTCGCACGATGGCTATGTTGCAGCGGTGCGCAAGGCAGCAGCGACGGCCTTGAGCCAAGGCTTCTTGCTAGAGGCTGACGCCCAAGCATTGATCAAAGCCGCCGATGCCAGCGCCGTATTGAAGTAGTTTTTTATTTATCATTCCACTCAACCTAAAAACGGAGATAACCATGACTTTTAACCTTCAACACCTGGCCACGCGCCGCACTGTGCTGCGCACATCACTTCAAGCGGTGGCCGCTGGCTCCGCCATGGTCGCGTTGGGCAGCAATGCTCAAAGCACCTGGCCCGCCAAGCCCGTCACACTCATCGTGCCTTTTCCGGCGGGTGGTGGTACTGATGCATTTGCACGGCCCATGAGCGCTCAGTTTTCAAAACTGTCAGGGCAAACGCTGGTGATTGACAACAAGGGCGGCGGCGGCGGCACAGTTGGTGCGGCTATCGCTGCCCGCGCTGTGCCAGACGGCTATACGTTATTTATGGGTGCGGTTCATCATGCAATTGCGCCCAGCGTGTACCCCAAGTTGACCTACGACATCTTGCAAGATTTTGTGCCCCTCATTTTGGTTGCAAGAGTGCCGCAAGTTTTAGTGGTGAATCCGAAAAAAATCACGGCAAATAATTTCAAGGATTTTCTTGAACTGGTCAAAAAATCGCCTGGCAAACTCAACTATGGCTCTGCTGGTAGCGGTACGTCGCACCATTTGGCGGGCGAGCTGTTCAAGCAGCAAACAGGCACTTTTATTACCCACATACCGTACCGGGGCGCTGGTCCCGCTTTGCAAGACTTGATTGGCGGCAACGTTGACATGATGTTTGATGGCTTGGGTTCATCCGCAGCGCACATCAAGGGCGGCCGAATCAAAGCGCTGATGGTGGCGGGCCGAAAACGCAACCCGGCCATACCTGACGTGCCCTGCTCTTTAGAGCTGGGCTTGAAAGACTACGACGTGACAACATGGTACGGCGTATGGGCACCCAAGGGCACGCCCGCTGACCTGCAAGCGCGCTCGATTGAAGAAATTCGCAAGTCTTGTTTGTCGCCCGAAGCAAAGGCAGTTTGGAACGCACAGGGCGCTGAATTTTCTGATTTGCAAGGCCCGGCGTTTGGGGGCTTTGTGCAATTAGAGACGACGAAGTGGGCCAAGGTTGTCAAAGCCTCTGGGGGCGTGAAGATTGACTGAACCCAATAACAACCTGTTTGCCGCACTCCGCGCAGCCTTTCCGTCTGACTTAAACGCCACAGCCGTTGAGACCGACAACGATTTGAATTACTCGTGGCAAGACATTGAGCGCGCCACGGCCATGCTGGCCAATTTGCTGGTGTCGCTCAAGCTGCCTGCGGGCAGCCGCATTGCGGTGCAGGTTGAAAAGTCAGTGGAAGCGATGCTGCTGTACCTGGCCACCCTGCGCGCGGGGTACGTGTTTTTGCCGCTCAACACCGCCTATCAGAGCGCTGAGATTGAATACTTCATTGCCAACGCAGAGCCCGCGGTGGTGGTGTGCAGCAAAAAGAACTTTGGCTGGGTCAGCAAAATTGCTTTCAAAGCAGGCACGCAAAACGTCTTCACTCTCGGCGACGACCGTACCGGTTCATTGCTCGAGCGCGCTGCCCATTGCAGTGACAAGCACACGGTTGCGGTGAGTCAGCCTGACGACCTGGCCGCCATCTTGTATACCAGCGGCACCACCGGCCGCAGCAAGGGCGCGATGCTGTCGCACGGCAACATGCTGAGCAACGCATTGGTGTTGAAAGACTTTTGGGGCTGGAGGCCGGGTGATGTGCTGATACATGCACTGCCGATTTTTCATGTGCACGGACTGTTTGTTGCACTGCATGGCGCGCTCATTAACGGCAGCAAGATGATCTGGTGCGCCAAGTTTGACCCCAAGTTTGTCGTTAGCAAAATGCCCGAAGCCACAATCTTCATGGGCGTGCCTACTTTGTATGTACGGCTGCTCAATGAGCCAGCTCTGGATAAAAACGCTGTGCGCCGCATGCGGTTGTTTGTTGCCGGCTCAGCCCCGCTGCTGATTGAGACCTTTAACGAATGGCAAACGCGGACCGGCCATACGATTTTGGAGCGTTACGGCATGAGCGAGACCGCCATGCTCACGTCCAATCCGTATAAATTGTCGCAGGGGGGCGAACGCCGTGGCGGCACAGTTGGCTTTGCGCTCCCGGGCGTCACGCTGCGCGTGCAGGGCGACGATGGCAAAGCGCTGGGAACGGACGAGATTGGCGGCATCCAGGTCAAAGGCCCGAACGTCTTCAAAGGCTACTGGCGCATGCCAGAAAAAACCAAAGAAGAGTTCACCGCCGACGGTTTCTTCAAAACCGGTGACGTTGGCAAAATTGACGCGCGCGGCTACATCACCATCGTCGGCCGCAGCAAAGACCTGATCATCAGTGGCGGCTACAACGTCTACCCGGCGGAGATTGAAGGCTACATCAACGACCTGCCAGGTGTTGCCGAGAGCGCCCTGGTTGGCGTGCCACACCCGGACTTTGGCGAGGTGGGCGTGGCGGTGGTGATTGCCAAGGCAGGTGCAACGTTGCAAGCTGAGGCGGTTGTTGCGAGTTTGAAGTCCAAGCTTGCGAACTTCAAAATTCCCAAGCAGTGTTTTGTGGTGGCAGAGCTGCCGCGCAACACCATGGGTAAGGTGCAAAAGAATCTGCTGCGTGAGCAGTACCAAGGGTTGTTTGCTTAGCTATGTGCGAAATTTTCAATCAATATACGCTGCTAGCCCAATAAAATAGTGCGCTAGCAGCTATGAAATATGTAGCAAATGATTGGCATGATGCTGCAGATGATCGGCCATGAAGCTGGCGATGAAATAGTAGCCGTGGTCATAACCAGCATGCCGCCGCAGCGTGATGGGTTGGCCTGCTTTTTGACAGGCGGACTCGAACAACTCTGGCAGCAGTTGCTCGGCTAAAAACTTGTCGGCCAAGCCTTGGTCAATCAAGATGCCTGCGGGGTAAGGTGCGACAGTTTTGGTGTGCATCAACGCGGTCGCATCATGCGCCGCCCAGCTTGATGGGTCGGCACCCAAATACCCGGTAAATGCCTTGCGCCCCCACGGGCACTGCGCGGGTGCGCAAATCGGCGCGAAAGCGGAGACTGATTTAAAAAGTTCTGGGTGCTTGAGTGCCAGCGTCAACGCGCCGTGTCCGCCCATTGAATGGCCAGAGATGCCCAGCCGTTTCGCATCAATCGGCAGCGTTGTTGTAACGAGTGGCAATAGCTCTTGGGTGATGTAGCTTTCCATCCGCCAGTGCGCTGCCCATGGCGCTTGGGTGGCGTCCAGGTAAAAGCTGGCACCCACGCCAAAGTCCCAGCTGTTAGCTTCGCCCGGCACCTTCGCGCCGCGCGGGCTGGTATCAGGTGCAATCAACGCCAGTCCCAATTCGGCCGCAACCCGCTGCGCGCCCGCTTTGGTCATGAAGGTCTCTTCGTTGCAGGTCAGGCCGGCCAGGTACATCACCGCTGGCACGGCCACATGTGCAGCCTGCGGAGGCAGAAACACCGAGAACTTCATCGGTAGACCGATTTGCTTCGACGCGTGTTTGTAATACTGTTGCTGCCCGCCAAAGCAGGCATGTTCACTGAGTAGTTCCATAGCGTCTAAAAAAGAACAACGCCACGGATAGATTCGCCGCTTTTCATTAAATCAAAGCCTTTGTTGATGTCCTCCAGTGGCATGGTGTGGGTGATCAAGTCGTCAATGTTGATCTTGCCCTCCATGTACCAGTCCACAATTTTTGGCACATCGGTGCGGCCCCGCGCGCCCCCAAAAGCAGAGCCTTCCCACTTGCGGCCAGTGACCAGCTGAAATGGGCGCGTGGAGATTTCTGCGCCCGCCTCAGCCACGCCAATGATGATGCTGCGGCCCCAACCCTTGTGCGTGCACTCGAGCGCCTGGCGCATCACCTGGGTGTTGCCGATGCATTCAAAGCTGTAGTCCGCGCCGCCGTCCGTTAATTGCACGATGGCATCGACCACGTTTTCTGTCGTTTTGGGGTTGATAAAATGCGTCATGCCAAACTTGCGTGCCATTTCTTGCCGGGCTGGGTTGATGTCAACGCCAATGATTTTGTCAGCGCCGACCATCCTGGCACCTTGAATCACATTCAAACCAATGCCGCCCAAGCCAAACACCACCACGTTGGCACCCGCCTCAACTTTGGCTGTGAACAGCACCGCGCCAATGCCGGTGGTGACGCCGCAGCCGATGTAGCAAACCTTGTCAAACGGTGCGTCTTCACGGATTTTGGCCAGCGATATTTCAGGCGCAACCGTGTAGTTGCTAAACGTTGACGTGCCCATGTAGTGAAAAATGGGTTTGCCGTCCAGACTGAAGCGACTGGTGGCGTCGGGCATCAAGCCTTTACCCTGAGTTGAGCGAATCAGCTGGCACAAGTTTGTTTTGCGCGATAGGCAAAACTTGCACTGGCGGCATTCAGGCGTGTACAGCGGTATGACGTGATCGCCCTTTTTAAGCGACGTGACGCCTGGCCCCACATCGACCACAACGCCTGCGCCTTCATGGCCCAGGATGGCGGGGAAGATGCCCTCCGGGTCAGCGCCTGACAGCGTGTAGTAGTCGGTGTGGCAGATGCCAGTGGCTTTGATTTCGACCAGCACCTCGCCATAGCGCGGGCCGTCCAAGTCAACGGTCTCAATGGTCAAGGGCTGGCCAGATTGCCAGGCGACGGCGGCTTTTGTTTTCATGGGTAGGTTTTAAAAGTGAATGATTAGGTTGCTATATTGGTAATAAAAATAGCTTGCAGCCGTTTAAATACGTGCGCTAGACGCTATAAAAATAGAAGCGGACTTGATGCCGACGACGGTCATGAGCAACGAGCCCGCCACATGCGCCGTGGCCGTGCCCAGTGCTAACGCGTAGCGCTCTGCCATCAAAAAACCCACCACTTCGGCTGAAAAAGACGAGAAGGTGGTCAGCCCGCCCAAAAAGCCAGTAATGAGCAGCAAGCGCCAGACTGGGTCTAGCTGCGGCATGGCCTGAAAGGCAGCTATGCACACGCCAATCAGGTACCCGCCAATCAAATTAGCGGCCAGTGTGCCCCACGGGATCACCCCGCCGGGACTGAGCCACAGGCCCAAGCCCCAGCGCGCCAAAGCGCCAAGGGAAGCTCCAATACAAATAGCGACGATGGGCAGCATGGGGTTGGCTTAGAAGTTGATTTGACGGGACAATTGAGCCATGACTTTACCCGCAGAACCGACAAGCCCAGCGACCGCCCTTTTTCCCAACGGCTTTTTGGGTGTGCTGATGCTTGACACGCAGTTTCCCCGCCCTGTTGGCGACATTGGTCACCCAGCCGCCTTTGGCGTGCCAACGCAGCGCTGCATCGTGATCGGGGCGTGGCCCGACAAAATTGTGCAGACAGGCGCTAGCCTGCGCAAGGGCAGGGTGGTGGTGCCCATGCTGCAACTGGTACGCAGGCTAGAGCAAGACGGCGCTAAAGCGATTACCACCAGCTGCGGATTTTTGGTGTTGCTGCAAAAGGAGCTGCAAGCACAGGTGAAGATTCCGGTCATCACGTCAAGCCTGCTGCAACTGCCCGGCCTGCTGGCAACGCATGCCAAAGTCGGCGTGCTGACCATCAGCTCTGGCAAGCTGGGTGTTGAGCATTTGCGGGCAGCTGGTGTGCCACGCGCTCGCATGGCCAGCGTGGTGGTACAGGGAATGGATGCGAAAAGTGAATTTGCCACAGCTATCCTAGGCAATCGCGCGTCGATGGACGTGGAGAAGTCAGCGGCTGAAGTGGTCGCTGCAGCGGTGGCGCTTAAAAAGCGAGAGCCAAGCTTGCAATGCGTGGTGCTGGAATGCACCAACATGCCGCCTTACCGTGCGGCTATCGAAGCGGCCACGGGTTTGAAGACCTGGGCGCTTGTCGATGATGAAAGGCTCACAAGACCTTGGCGGCCTTGGCGCGCCAACCTTCTTGATGCCTGATTACTTCGTGGCTTGAGCCGCCTTAAAGCTGCTTACCATTGCCTCACCGTCGGGGCCGGCTTTTTTCTGCCAGTCTGCCAGCATGATGGTGCCGACCTGTTTCATGTCGGCAACCAGCTTGGCGGGTGGCACCAAGATATTCATGCCTTTTTCCGCCAACGCTTTTTTGTAAAAGTCGTTTTTATCTTCGCTCAGCTTCCAGCCGCGAACCTCTGCATCTGCTGCAGCCTTGGTCAGTGCCGCCTGGGTTGCTGCGTCCAGCGCATCAAAGGCTTTTTTGTTCACGATGATGGCGTTTTTAGGCAACCAGGCCTGGGTGTCGTACCAGTATTTGATGCTCTCGTACGTCTTGGAGTCATAGCCGGTAGAGCCTGAGCTCATGTAGCTTTCCACCACGCCTGTTGCCAGCGCCTGGCTCAATTCCGCCGCTTGAATGGTGACGGGCTGCGCGCCAATCAGCTCGGCTATTTTTGCCGTGGCAGGGCTGTAAGCGCGCCACTTGATGCCCCGCAAATCAGCCACCGATGCGAGTGGTTTTTTGCTGTAAATGCCTTGCGGCGGCCAGGCCACGGTGTACATCAGCTTCATGCCCTGGGTGTCGAGCAGCTTGCTCAAAGCAGGCTTTTGTGCGGCGTACAGCTTTTTCGAATCAGCGTACGACGACGCCAAAAACGGAATGCCGTCAGCGCCGTAAATCGGGTTTTCATTTTCAAAGTTCACCAGCAGCACCTCACCCATTTGTGCTTGGCCGCCTTGCACGGCGCGCTTGATCTCGTTTGCTTTGAACAGCGATGCGTTGGCGTGCACCGTGATCTTTAGTTTGCCTGCGGTTGCCTTGTCGACGTCAGCCGCAAACTGCATCAGGTTTTCAGTGTGAAAGTTGGTTGCTGGGTAGGCGGCGGGCAAGTCCCATTTGGTTTGGGCGAAGGCAGATACGCCTAACGTCAAAGCGGCGGCTGTCAAGGTAAGTTTGAATTTCATGAAAACTCCAGAAAATAAATTGAAAATGTGGTGTGATGTTAGTTGCAATTTATACGCCCAAGCACCGGACATACCCCCAACCGATCTCTTGAACCACCATGAACCTGCGTTTTGTTGAAGCCTTTTATTGGGTCGCGTCCCTTAAAAGCATTTCACGTGCGGCTGAAAAGCTGTTCCTCACGCAATCGGCCATGTCCAGCCGCATTTCTACGCTTGAGGAGGAGCTGGGCGTGCTGCTGCTTGACCGGGGCCACAATCAATTGAGGCAGTTCAAGCTGACGGCTGCAGGTGCCCGCTTTTTGGTCTATGCCGACAAGCTGCTGGCGCTACAGCGCGAGGTCAAAGCCGAGATGGGTTCAGACCAGCCCATGGCCGTGTCGATGCGCATTGGTGCGATTGAGTCGGTACTGCATTCGTGGCTGATACCGTGGCTGGAAAAGCTGCGCGTTGACCACCCTGGCCTTGAGCTGGAACTAACTGTAGAAACCACGCCGATTTTGATGGACCAAGTTGCGCGCGGCACGTTGGATGTGGTGTTTGCGGTGTTGCCTGTCGCCAGCACCGGCGTGCGCAACCATGCGCTACCGCCGATGGATATGGCGTTTGTTGGTAATCCTTTGCTGCATAAAAAAAGAAGTTACAGCCTGACCGAGCTGGCTGACATGGAGCTGCTGACCTTCCAAAAGGGCTCGCAGCCACACGTCACGCTGCTTGATTTGTTTAAACGGCACAAGCTGGAACCAAAAAAAGTGCACGCGATTTCATCGATTTCAGCCATGGTGCAGCTGGTGCAGGGCGGCTTTGGCGTGGCGCTGTTGCCGCGTGCAGCGGTTGCGCGGTTAGGTGGGTTTGCCAAGCTGAAACCGTTGGCGGTCAATGCCAAAGTTGAGGCGCTACCAATCCATGCGAGCTACCGGATTGACCCGACGGCTGACAGTGTGGAGGTGGTGGTGCGGTCTGCGTTGGCGTTCACTGGTTCGGGCAAAAAGCCACCTAAAAACGACCGCTAAAGGTAAACCCTAGTTTTCCATTTATCATCGAAAAAATCGATGCTAGAAGCAAAAAATTTTGAATTTGCAGAAGGATCACTGCGCTCCCACAATCCGCCATTAGTCATTCATTAGCCATTCGCGTCATGCAAATGACACAAAGATCGACACGGATCAGGAGTATTTGGTGAGCACAGCATCCAGAGGTGAAAAGCCAGTGGCAACGTCAATACAAGCCAGAGCTGCCATTCGCAGTGGTGCGTTCACGGGTCACACCAGTGGCTTGGCTGTTGGGCATGTGCAGGGCAATGTGGTCATCTTGCCTGAGCTGCTGGCCAATGATTTTTTGCGCTACTGCCAGCGCAACCCCAAGCCGTGCCCACTGCTGGCCGTCAGCGAGCCTGGCCAGGCGCTGCTGCCAAGCTTGGGCGCAGACATAGACATTCGCACCGATGTGCCGCGCTACCGCGTTTGGAAGAGCGGTGTGCTGACCGATCAGCCGCTTGAGATCAGCAACTTGTGGCGCCAAGATCTGGTCACGTTTGTGATTGGGTGCTCGTTTTCGTTTGAAGAAGCGT
>JAYWFR010000135.1:0-10988 GCA_043778695.1 Polaromonas sp.
GCTGGGCACGCGGCGCGAGATTAAAAACCTCAACAGCTTCAAGTTCATGCAGCAGGCGATGGACTACGAAATCCGCTGGCAGATTGAGCAGATTGAAGACGGCCATGCGATTGAACAAGCCACGGTGCTGTTTGACCCGGACACGGGCGAGACAAGGGCTATGCGCAGCAAGGAAGACGCGGCCGATTACCGCTACTTTCCCGACCCAGATTTGCCGCCGCTGGTGATTGGACGGGCTTGGGTAGAAAAAACGCGGGCCGAGATGACGGAGCTGCCGCGTGTGATGGCGGCTCGGTTTGTGACGCAATACGGGCTGCCTGAATATGATGCGGGTCAGTTGACCCAGAGCAAAGCAACAGCGGCTTATTTCGAGGAAGTAGCCGCTGCCAGCCAGCAACCCAAATTGGCCAGCAACTGGGTGATGGGCGATCTGTCCAGGCGCTTGAATGCTGATGAGAAAGCGATCGAATCGTCAGTCGTTTCAAGCCGTCAGCTTGCCAGCCTGATCGGCAAAATTGCAGACCGCACCATCTCCAACAACGCCGCCAAGCAAGTCTTCGACGCACTTTGGAACGCTGAAGGCACGGACGTGGACGCCATCATTGACGCCAAAGGCCTCAAACAAATGAGCGACTCCGGCGAGTTAGAAAAAATCATCGATGACGTCTTGGCCGCGAACGCCAAAAATGTGGCCGAAATCAAAGCAGGCAATACCAAAGCGATGAATGCACTGGTCGGCCAGGCCATGAAGGCGACCCAAGGCAAGGCCAACCCGGCGCAGGTCAACGAGCTGCTGAGGAAAAAATTAGGCTAGCTCGGGTCAACACAACGCTACCAATTAAATAGCTGCTAGCGCGCTGTTTAATTGGGCTACAGGCCAATTAAACACTGTAAATTTACTAGCCACAGTGCTGATGTAGCAGTGCTGATCTAACAGTGACGCGGTTGGCCTAAAGTTTGGACGAACTGCCCACCAGCGTATTCGCCATGGCCCACAACGCCTTGAGCTTGCCCAGCTCTTCATCAAACCGCTGATTGATCCGGCGCTTGCCCGCGTCTTGCTCAACGATGAAGCGGTGCTGCACAGCGATGTTGTTGTCGTTCTCGTCTAACCGACGTTTCAAGGCTGGGGGCGCTTTGTCGGGACTTTTTTTATAAAACTCATACTCTGCGTTGATCGCCACCCGCTGCTCGGCCAGCTCAACAGTTCGTTTAACCGCAGACTTGATCACTTCGTCGATTTGCTCCAGCACCTGGCTGCGTTCTTTGTCATGGGCTGCCGGGTTGGGGTAGCGCGCCAAGATAGCCTTGTCGCGGCGTTTTTCTTCCTGCGCTTGAAGGCGCAGCTCCAGCGCTGCCTTTTCTTTTTCGTCTTGCATAGCGCGCTCTTGCGCCGTTAAGGTCGGGCCCAGCACCCGCTTAACAGTGCCTTGCGGCGACAATTCTTGTTGTGCGCGGTCCAAGCAGTCGGGAATCGGGCGGTCTGATGTGATCTTGCGGCCTTTGGCGTCTACACAGGTGTAAATGCCCTGCCCCATGGCGTTGCTTGCCAACAAGATGGCCAGTGCAAAACCTGAACAGTACCAAGCATTCATCAACACCCCAATTCGTCAGTCAACGCCGTAGCGTTGTCGGTAAGCCAACACCGCTTTGTAATGCGCACCCACCACGTCACCGTGCTGGCGCGCTAAATAATCTAACAAGTCGGTCAACCGTGCAATAGCAACCACCTGCAGCCCCAAGTTGTGGGTCACGTACTGCACAGCGCTGTGGTTCACGTCCAACCCGTTTTCTGTCGCTTTTTCTTGCCTGTCTAGCGCAATTGCCACCGCATGCGGCGTTGCGCCTGCTGCTTTGATGATAGCAATTGATTCACGCACCGCCGTGCCCGCCGACATGACGTCGTCAACAATCAGCACCCGCCCTTTGACGGGGCTACCTACCAGCGAGCCGCCTTCGCCGTGGTCTTTTGCCTCTTTGCGGTTGTAGGCAAAGGGCAGATTGCGGCCCAGCCGGGCCAGCTCAATGGCTACCGCAGCGGCCAGCGGAATACCCTTGTAAGCGGGACCAAAAATCATGTCGAATTGCAGGCCGGTTTTTTCTTCTTCGGCCAGCAACTGCCGCGCATAAAATTGCGCCAATTGGCTTAGCTTGGCGCCGTCGTCAAACAGCCCGGCGTTGAAAAAATAAGGGCTCATGCGCCCGGCTTTGGTTTTGAATTGGCCGAACTTAAGAACTCCAGAAACAATTGCAAACTGCACAAACTCATGCGCTAGTCCGTGCGCTGAACTGCCGCCTTTAAAAACCTCTTGCCCCGCCATAGGAGTTGTCCCTTGTTTAAATTAACCAGCCTGAACCTAAACGGTATCCGCTCTGCCAGCAGCAAAGGCCTTCAGGCCTGGCTGACGCAGTACAAACCGGATTGTATTTGCGTACAAGAAATCAAAGCCCAAGCCCCTGACGTGCAAGGGAAATTTGAAGAGCTGGCCGGACTAAAAGGTTACTTTCAGTTTGCCGAAAAAAAGGGTTACTCAGGCGTCGGGGTGTACACAAAGCACGAGCCAAGCGACGTGATCATCGGCTACGGCTCCAAGGAGTTTGACGCGGAAGGCCGTTATGTAGAGCTGCGCTTTGACAGACCAGGCCGCAAGCATTTACCCAAGCTGTCCATCATCAGCGCCTACTTTCCCAGCGGCTCATCTGGCCCAGATCGCCAAGAGGCCAAATTTCGCTTTTTAGCCGAGTTTTACCCGCATCTGCTGGCCCTGAAGCAAGCAAGGGACTACGTGCTGTGCGGCGACATCAACATCGCGCACCAGGAAATTGATTTGAAAAACTACAAAGGCAATAAAAAAAACAGCGGCTTTTTGCCGGAAGAGCGCGCCTGGTTAACCAAGCTTTTAAGTGAAGCAGGCAAAGTCGATGTGTATAGACAACTGCAACCCACCACAACGGACGCCGCTTACACCTGGTGGAGTAACCGGGGCCAGGCCTACGCTAACAACGTGGGCTGGCGCCTTGACTACCATTTGGCCACGCCAGCTGTGGCAGCACTGGCCCGCGCCGAGCACATTTACAAAGAGCAAAAGTTTTCAGACCACGCGCCGATGACGGTGGACTACGACCTGGCGCTGTAGGTAATTTGCTCCTGAATCAGGAGCTGCTTGCGCACATAACATCTGGTTTACAGCCGAATCATCAGTACCAAACCTGGTTTAACGTGCAGCGCAGCGTCGCCGATAGGGTCGCCGATAGGGTCGGGACGCATCAACTATCCATCCAACTGACGTGCGCGGACACGACTCGCCAGCCGTTAGAAAACTCCAAATCAAACTTGACCCAGGTTTGCGACTGGCGGCTAACGCGTGGCTCACTGCTGCGAACAAGGGTGACGTTGGGCGCACCCATGTGGGTACCAAACGTCACGATGTGCCGCTGCAGAATATGGCGGCTCAAACCTGCGCTGGGACGCGCCGCACGAAACGCCTTGATCTCGTCATAGCTACTCAGGTTTTCTTTGGCACCGTAGCGCAGCGTGTGCGGGCTGTTGCAGAACAGCGGGTCCAGCACATCGACCTTGCTGTGCACCAGGGCATCCTCGTACAAGTCGAATGCCTGGTTCAATTCAGCCAACGCCTGCAGGCTGTTGATGACGGTAACGCTGTTCAAGGGCGTATTTCTTTAAGTGTGGGTTCGGTGTGAACGCCTTTGACGTTTACGCCCAGCATTGGCCGGTCGCTCGATGGGCTTGTTTATTACTTGGCGTTCAAAAACGCGCCTACCTCAAGCAAGATCAACTCATTGTCATCAGCCTTGTTCGGCTCACGGCTGCTTGAAAACGGCAGGTTGTTGTCATTGCCGACCACAATGTGTTTGGCGTCCACCACGTCGACGTTCTCAACCGTGAAGAACGGGAAAGTCAGCACACCGTTGTTAAGCGGCTTGCGCGCCAGCTTGGCGGGGTCGGCAATGCCCATCAAGTCGATGTAGCCGATTTTGCGCATCGCGCTGCCCACGTTGGCATCGCTCATTTCCACCTTGTAGACGCGTTTGAACTTGGCGATGTCGTGAAAGCAGCCGGTCTTTCTTTGGCCTTCGGGGCAGGCTTTGTCTGCTGTGCCTTCGCCGTTATCGCGCTCGATGATGAGTCCTGTCGTGGCGTCGATCATGTTGAAGTCGCCAATCGCGTGGCTGTTGGCCTCCATCACATACTTCCAGTGGCGGCCAGTCCAGCTTTCGGTTTTCACGTCGAACTCCAGCACGCGAAGGTAGTCTTTGCCGCCCAGGTTTTCATTGGCTTTGGTGGCCGCGTCGTACAGCGCACCTTCGAGCAGCGCGTACAGCTTGCTGCCGTCTTTGGAGGCGGCCATGCCCTCAAAACCCTTTGAGCGGCGCACCTGGAAATCAATCACCCCGCCGGGTGCGGCAGGCGTCGTCAGCGCTGGGTTGTCAGGCGAGCGCACCACCTTGCCGTCGACCAGCGTGTCGTACACAGCCAGCACTTTGCCTTTTAAATCGGTCTTGATCAGGAACGGGCCAAACTCATCGCCAATCCACAGCGCGCCGCCTGCAAACTGAAAGCTCTCAGTGTCAAAGTCGCTGCCTGTCAGGTAGCGTTTTTCAGTGCCCTCGTGAACAATGCGAAACGGCACTTTTTTGTCTGGGTCGTGCAGGAAAATTGTTTCAAGTTTGTTCATGCTGCCCCCTTTGAAGTCGACCGCGTAGCGGTTTAAGTACAACATCGCGTCGGGTGAATTGACCTTGCTGCCAAAGCCGTTGTCAGTGAGGATCCAAAAGCTGCCGTCTGGCATGGTTTTAATGCCCGAATGGCCTTGCAACGGCTGGCCTTTGAAGGGCAGCGACACGCCGGTTGGCCGGCCAGCTGACAGGCCCTCAACAGTGCCCAGCGCCTCAACCCGCTTGCCAGACGTGAATTTGCCGCTGACCTGCAAGTCAGCCGGTGCGTCTTTGGGCGAATCGACAAATGACTGCGCCGACATCACCACATGCCCGGCCAGAGTTGCCGGGAAAGCGGTTTGGGCATGCAGTGCGTGCAGCGGCAGAACCGCAAAGACGCTGATCGCGGCAGCGGCAACGGCAGACTTGGCGAAACAAAATGAGCACATAGGAGCGCTTCCTGGTGATGTAAAACGCCTATGGTGCGCAAGCGCCGTGACAGTTCAATGACATCCGTCTGGTTTTTAACAACGCTATTTAATACGTAGCTGCTAGCGCCCGCATTTATTGGGCTAGAACTGTTTTTATCACTTTTTAGGCGATAAATTTGGTCAGCTAGCCCTGAATTGGCGGCGCACCTGCTTGTCGCAGCAGATATTTGTCACGACATTGAGCGGTGCGTAGACCGCTTGGCTTTCAGCAGCGGCCCGGGCAGGGCTCGGGCAGCGGCGGGCAGCACCGACAAGATTTTGCTAGGCGCAGCAACCGATGCCGCCGCTAAGCCAGCGTCCAGACCAACTTGCGCCAGCCGCACAAATGCGTGCGCTTGAAACCGGTCGCTGGGTGTTGCATGCGTCGAACACAGGCATGACCGCCCTGATAGACCAGCGCGGCCAGGTGCGCAATGCCTTGGCACCGAATGAAACCGCCTATCTGGACGGTACCGCGGACTTATATGAAGGATCGACACCATTCATGGTGGCTCAAAACAGGCCACTGATTGGCATGTCGCTGTTGTTTATCTTGATCTCGGCGCGCCAGCGGTTTTGGCGCGCTTTAACCCCTGGGTCCAAGCCGTCGGTGGTTACACCGGTTAACAGCGATAGCGTTGGCCCTACTTAGACTTGCACACCTCAAAAAAGGATCCCCATGCTTACCACCCGACTCTTGTTTCTCACTTCGTTTTCAGCCTTGTTTTCAGCGAGCGCGGCAGAGGCTGACGACCGTATCAACAGCCTGAAAAAGGCGAACACCGACATGTGCATAAAAATCGGCAGCAACGTGCCCGACGCACCGAAAGACGCCAAGCTGTCAGCGCCGTACTGCGGATGTGTGTCGGACAATTACTGGGCCAGCGTACCAAAAAGTGAGCAGGATGAGCTGCTGACTCGGGGCACATCGCCAGGCATTCAAAAAAACATGGACGCGCGGATGACGGTGGCGCAGGTCAGCTGCAAGAAGAAAATTGGTTTCTAAATTTTAGAGATAGAAACGGCTCGTAGCGCACGATTAGACTGTTTTTACTGCTATGTAAGACGTAGCAACGGCACGCTTAGTTTGGGGCCAGGGAATCGTCCAGCACTTCTACCCAATGCCGCACTGGCGTGGCTGTGCCGCTTTGCAAATGCGTGATGCAGCCGATGTTGGCGGAGGCTATGACGTCGGGTTTCATCTCGCTCAGGTTGCCCAGCTTGCGGTCGCGCAGCTCGTACGCGATTTTTGGTTGCAGCACTGAATAAGTGCCCGCTGAGCCGCAGCACAAATGCGCTTCGCAACTGGCGGTTTTGATGTTGAAGCCCAATGCGCCTAAGTGCTGCTCTACCCCACCGCGCAATTGCTGCCCGTGCTGAAGTGTGCAGGGCGGGTGAAAAGCGATTTGATCGGCTTTGGCTTTGACTTTAGGCCGCAATGTTTCTACCAAATCAGGCAACAGCTCGCTCAGGTCCCGGGTCAGCGCACTGATGCGTTCGGCCTTGGCGGCGTACTGGGCATCGTCACGCAGCGCATGACCGTAGTCTTTGACCATGCTGCCGCAGCCTGATGCGTTCATGACAATCGCCTCAACGCCCGCCCCTTCACTCGGATCTATATGCGGCCACCATGCGTCAATGTTGCGGCGCATCTCGTGCTTGGCACCGTCGTGGTCGTTCAAATGGAACTTGACGGCGCCGCAGCAACCGGCTTTTTTAGCCACCACCACTTGAACGCCAGCAGCGTCCAGCACCCGGGCGGTGGCGAAGTTGATGTTGGGCGACATGGCGGGCTGCACGCAGCCTTCCAGCAACACCATTTTGCGCGCGTGCGTTCGGGTTGGCGTGATGCCTGCAGCTTGCTTGGCGGGTACTTTGTTTTTAAGCGAGGCGGGCAGCAAGCCGCGCACCGCTTGACCCACCGCCATGGCGGGTGCAAACAGCGGCGACGGAAGGCCTTCTTTTAATGCCCAGCGCATGGCTTTTTCGGCCATTGGCCGCTCTACCCGCTCATCGACCAGCTTGCGGCCAATGTCGATGAGGTGGCCGTACTGCACGCCGCTGGGGCAAGTGGTCTCGCAGTTGCGGCAGGTCAGGCAGCGGTCCAGGTGCAGCTGGGTTTTGCGGGTCGGTAGCTCGCCCTCTAACACTTGCTTGATGAGATAAATCCGGCCACGCGGTCCGTCAAGCTCGTCGCCCAGCAGCTGATACGTCGGACAGGTGGCGGTACAAAAACCGCAGTGCACGCACTTGCGCAATATCGCTTCGGCCTCCAGGCCAACGGCTGAGTTTTTGAATTCGGGGGAAAGGTTGGTTTGCATGGTTTAGATCTCTTTACCAGGCGGCATACAGACGGTTTGCGTTGAAGACGCCCGCTGGGTCAAACTCACGCTTGAGCTCACGGTGAATCTTCTCTAGCGGTGGTTTCAACACATCAAATACGGCCACAGCGCTTGATTTATTTGCGCTAGCAGCTATGAATAACGTAGCATGTCCGCCGACAGCCGTAGCCAGCTCGCGCAGTCGCTGGCCGTGTGTTGCATCGGCGCGCACCCAGCGCTGGCCGCCGTGCCATTCAATGAGTGGGGAGTCAGGCAAGTCCAGCACAGGCGCGGTTTGCGGCACAGACAAGCGCCACAAGTCCTGGCTGTCAGTACGCGCTGTAAACCACTGCAATTGCTGGTCGCGGCAGCGCTGCCAGTCGGCGCTGGCTTGTGCTTGGGCCAAGCGCTCACCGCCCAGCTTGGCGCAAGCGGCTTCAACCGCAGCAACCGCGCCGCGCAGCCGCAGGTACAGCGTGCCAACACCGGCGTTATTTAACTTTTCATCCACCCAGCAACTGGCATTGAGCGGCAGCGGCTGGCCGCCCCAGGTGTTGAGCTGCCTCAGCGCCTCGGCCTGAGTCATTTCAAACTTCAAGGTAGCCTCCAGCGGGGCAATCGGCAGTACCTTCAAGCTGACCTCTGTCAGCAACCCCAGCGTGCCCATGGCGCCTGCCATCAGGCGCGACACGTCGTAACCCGCCACGTTTTTCATGACCTGGCCGCCGAAGGTCAAATGCTCGCCTTTGCCGTTGATGAGCTTGACGCCCAGCATGTAGTCGCGCACTGCGCCTGCGCTGGCGCGTGCCGGGCCGCTCAGGCCTGCGGCGACCATGCCCCCAACAGTCGCACCAGGCGAAAGATGCGGCGGCTCAAAGGGAAAGCACTGGCCTTGGGCCAAAAGCAGCGCCTCTAGCTCAGCCAATGGCGTGCCGGCCAGCGCCGTGACCACCAGCTCGCTAGGCTCATAGCTGATAACGCCGTTTAGCGCGGTCGTGTCAAGAATATCGCCAACCAGCGTCTGGCCATAAAAGTCTTTGCTGCCACCACCGCGAATGCGCAGCCGAGTGCCAGCGGCTGCAGCAGCACGAATGCGGTCAGCGGCTGATAAGACAAAGTCTTCGTGTGGTGTCATGCGCTAGATGGTACGCGGCGCAAGCCCCTGGCGCTTTGAATTTTTTGAACAAGGCTTGTTCGGTTTTTTAGTGTTGTCGGTTTAAACAGGCAAAGCAGCCAGCACCCGTTCAGCTTTGATGTCATTCAAGCAACGCATGTGGCCATCGTTCGGCCCCAGCGGGCACACCCGTTCAAAGCACGGCGCGCAGTCCAGTGGCGGCTGGTAAGCCGCATCGGTTTTTAGCCACAGCACGGCAGCCTTGCTGCTCAGTGGCGGCGTGTGCAGCGGACTGCTGGAGCCAAAAATAGCCACCTGCGGCACGCCCAGTGCAGCGCTGATGTGCATCAGGCCCGAGTCATTACTTACTATACATTTGCTAGCAGCTAGTGCATATATTGCTTGGGCCAGGGACGTTTTACCTGCCAAATTTAGGCAATTTTTAGCAGCTGCAGCAATCTCTGCACACAGCTCGGCCTCTTTGGCTGAGCCCAGCAGCACGACGGGTAGGCGCAGCTTGTTGGCCAACGCGGCATAGTGCGCGGCTGGCCAGCGTTTGGCTGGACCGTATTCAGACCCCGGCGCAAACACGTCATAGTTTGCGCGCTTAAGGCCCAGCTCGGCCAGCGTCTGGTCAACCTGTGCATCAGGCACGCTCAGCTGCGGGCGGTCTGCATCAATACCCCCCTCGCCACTTAGCGCCGAATAGAACGCCACCATGGGCGGCTTGTTCTTCGGGTTTTTCAAGCGGTGCGTTAGCAGCCCAATGCGCGCCTCTCCCAGGTAGCCGATGCGGATGGGAATGCTGGCTAAAAATGGCAGCAGCGCACTTTTCAGTGAATTGGGCAACACGTAGGCGGCATCAAACTGGCCAACAATGCGCTTGGCAATGTTGCGCCTGGCCGCAAACTGCAAGCCGCCATGGGCAAACGGGAATTCAATCACCTCGGCGACCTGCGGCATCGCCCGGTACACGGGGGCGACCCACGGCAGCGCACCCACCGTCAGGCGCTCCCCACGCGCAGCCAGTCGGCGCAGCAGTGGCTCTGTCATGACGGCATCGCCAATCCACTGCGGGGCGATGATGAGCGAGCGGGTCAAAACAGACAATTAATTGGAGTCTGACCCCGACTAAACGGACAACTTAGCCGCCAACTAAGCCGACTGAAGGGGCTTGTACTTGTTACTTTTTTCACGGGATTTTTATCTTTTAGCCAAGTGGTTGTAAAGGCGTCAAACTTCAGTAGTTTTGTAAGAAATATGAAAATGTAACGGACTAGCATCGCCGTTGCTTAAACGCAAATTCGAATCAAAAATCAGGAGACCCCCGATGAAAATTTTAGTCTTGTCCAGTGTGGCCGCGGCTGCTTCCTTATTGTCCCTCACAGCCATGGCGCAGGCCAGCCCGGGCGCAGCAGCTGCAGCGCCGGTTGATCCGACGACCTTTGTCAACCAGTTTGAAGCAACCGGTGGCAAGTTTGCCGGGTATCGCCGCTCTGGTGCGAAAGGCATTTGTGCTGCGGGCGAGTTTGTCGGCACTGCGGATGCCCGTGGCTTGTCGACTGCATCGGTTTTTAGCGGAAAGAGCGTGCCAGTGGTGGTGCGTTTCTCGGTTGGGGGCGGCAACCCCAATGCGCCAGACAACGCCAAGTCCCAGCGTAATTTGGCATTGCAGTTCAACTTGCCGGATGGCGAGCGATGGATGATGGGCAACATTTCAGCGCCGGTGTTTGGCGCTTCTACGCCACAGCAACTTCTTGAAAATCTGAAGGTGCGCCAGGCAGACCCGGTCACTAAGGTAGCTGACCCGGCAAAAATCAAAGCTTTTACTGACGCCAACCCGGAGGTGCTGCTGCAAGGCAAACACTATGCATCGCAGCCGGTACCCGCAAGCTTTGGCAGCGTAAACTACTGGGGCGTGCATGCCCACGGTTTTGTCAATGCCAGCGGTGCCAAACAGTTTGGCAAGTGGATTTTTGAGCCAGTCGGCGGCCAGCAGGGCTTGACCGACGACGAAGCCAAAGCCAAAGGAGCTAACTTTTTATTTGATGATTTGCGGCAGCGCGTCAAAGACGGCAAGGTCGGCTTTAACTTCAACCTGGAGCTAGCGCAAGCAGGCGACAAATTGGACAGCGCCACTGTCCCGCTGCCTGAAGGTCGCAAAAAAGTTAATTTGGGCGTGTTGAAAATCACGTCAGTGTCTGAAGATGGCGGCGGGCCATGCCTGACCACCAACTACAACCCGATGGTGATGCCCAAGGGCGTTGAGGCCTCAAGTGACCCGATGTTGGCAGCCAGAGCAGCGCCTTACGCCGTGTCACTTGGCCGGCGCTTGGGCGAAGGCGCCAAGCAGCAGTAAGTGTTGATTCGGCATTTGCATCAGGCAGTGGCGTGGAGGCCAGGCCT
>JAYWFR010000136.1:0-10951 GCA_043778695.1 Polaromonas sp.
AGGACAGGCGCCATCGACGGGTTTTTAAGCGTCGCCAGCTCAGGCTGCGCCATCAAGCCCAAAGACAGCAGCGACACGGCACTGAGCAGGGCCAGGCAGATTACAAAACCAATCACGGTGGCCCGACCCACATCAGCGCGGTTTTCTGCCCGGGCTGAATACACACTGGCTCCTTCAATGCCAATAAACACCCACACCGTGACCAGCATGGTGCTTTTAACTTGCGTCAGCACACTGCCCAACGACGCATCTCCCCAAAAACTCAGCGTGAACGTGTCAAGGCTGAACACCGATGCCAGCACTGCAATAAACACTAAAAGTGGCAAAACTTTTGCCACCGTCACCACAGCGTTAAGCACTGTCGCGCCTTGTATGCCGCGCAGCACCAGCGCATGCACCACCCACAACACCACCGACGCGCCAATGATGGCGGCCGGCGTGTTGCCCTCGCCAAACGCGGGGTAAAAGTAACCCAATGCGCTGAATGCGGCCACCAAATAGCCCACGTTGCCTATCCAGGCGCTGAGCCAATAACCCCAAGCCGCGTTGAAGCCCACATAGTCACCCGACAGCGCCCGCGCGTAAGCATATATGCCGTTGTCCAGCTCGGGCTTTTTAGTCGCCAGCATTTGGTAAACAAAAGCCAGCATCAACATACCCAAGCCTGTGATGACCCAACCCAAAACGATAGCGCCCGCCCCAGCGCCAACCGCCATGTTTTGGGGCAAGCCAAAAATACCACTGCCGATGATGGAGCCGACGACCAACGCAACTAGCAAACTCAGGCCCAGTTTTTTGGGTGCAGCAGTTTTATCGTTTGGCATGTGGTGTGGCTTGTGTAAAGCGAAATAAAGTACGAGCGTTGACTTTGCCTTCACAGGCGTGCAAGTTCTGTTCGCCAACGCACATAAGCACCTGCACATCGCGCCGCAAGCGTGTAGGCCAAACGCCCGAGCTGATTTATCCCTTGCTTTGGCGCTGCACACTGGTAACGCATTTGTTCATGCCTCCTCACTTCAAAATCGCTATGAATATTCACAACAAAGCGCGCCTGCTTACTTTTGCTATTTATTTAATGGCATCACATCAAGTAGCTGCATGGGCCCAAACGCCGGTGACTACCACACCACCGCTCCAAGACAGTCAACCATCGTTCAAGTTTTACGGCTTGCTGGAGGGCCATGCCATCAAGGACTTTGGTCAAAGCGGCCCATCGGACATCTTCACAGACTTGGCCTCCCAGCCCCTGGACAATTCAGGTGGCCCCAAAGGCCGAACGCGCTACACGGGCGAGACCAGCCGCTTGGGGCTTGATGCGTCAACGCCCATCAACGGCGCACCGCTTGCTGCCAAACTGGAGATCGACTTTTACGGCTACTCACAAGAAAAGCGCAACAAGCCGCGCTTGCGGCAAGCCTACGCCGAGTACGGAGGTTGGCTGGTGGGCAAAACCTGGTCGACCTTTATGGACCTGGACGATCTGCCAGAAACCGTTGACTTCAATGGCCCGATAGGCGCGCCTTTTTCCCGCCGGGTGATGCTGCGCTACGCCTGGGGCGATGCTGACAAGGGCTTCAAATGGACGGTAGCGCTTGAACAAGCCAAGGACCAGTTTGGCGGTGGCAGCAGGAACGAGAAGCTGCCGATTTTTGTTGCGCGGGTCGACAAAACGCTGACCGACGGTGCCTATAACTTTCGGATCATGTCGCATGAAAAACGCAGCGCGACTGACAGCAAACGGGGCTTCGGTTTTGGTGTGGGCGGGCGCTATAAGCTGACCCCTAAAGACACGCTGATGGCGCAATACACCCGTGTTGATGGCGACATCGACATGCTGTACGGCTCAAATGGTTACGCCATCAACGCAACGACCGGAGCGCTGACATTTGATAAAAATCAGGGCGTTGTTCTTGGGTATGCACGGGTCTTTTCAGAGCAACTGCGCAGCAATGTAGCGCTGGGGATTAACCGCGGCTCTACGACGCAGGCAATCGACAACCGCTCCCTTCAGCAGCTTTTTGTAAACCTGATCTACACCCCGATTAAAAGCTTGGACTTAGGCCTGGAACTTATCTACGGTCATCGGCAAAACTTTAACAGTGAAGTTGGCACGATGCGGCGCGTTGATTTGATGGCCCGCTACAGTTTTTGACACAAACCTTTTGACGCAAAACATTCCCGACCTATGCCAGGCCCAGCAACCACACCGCCAGTTTCCGCCTTGCACAATGAGGCGCAAACAGCAACCGCAAACTTAGACACCAAAGCAAAAACAGTACCAGCAAACAAGCCCATCACGCCGCGAAGCTGGCTGAAAATCGGTGTAGGTGCAATCGTTGTCATTGCGCTGGCGCTCTACCTGCTGCGCAACGTGCTGCTCGGCACGCCGACCCCCGTTTACACAGCTAGCAGTGGTGAGCTGGTGCAAAGCGTTGTCGCCAGTGGCCGGGTCATTTCGCCGCAGCGGGTGACTGTGGCTTTGCAGGGCTCAGGCCGTGTACTGCGGGTTGCTGTTGCTGAAGGCCAAGCGGTTGAAGCAGGCCAATTGCTGATTGAGCTGGACAGCAGCGACAGCCGCGCCAGCTTGGCTCAAGCCAGTGGTGCGGTACTTCAGGCCCAGGCTAAATTGCAGCAGTTAAGCGAGCTGAACCAGCCGCAGGCCGCGCAGGCGCTGGCGCAGGCTCAGGCCACCCTGCTTCAAACCAATAAAACACTGATTCGCAACCGCGAATTGGTCGCACAAGGCTTTGTCAGCCAGGCTGCAGTAGACGACGCCCAGCGCGCTGTAGATGTGGCAGCCAGCCAGGTTGCCAGCGCACAGGCACAAGTTAAAACCAATACAGCTGGCGGCAGCGACCGCCTGCTGGCAGATGCCGCATTGCGCCAAGCGCAAGCGGGGCAACAACTGGCGCGCGCCAAATTAGATCAAGGCTTTGTCTACGCGCCCAGCAGCGGCGTGCTGATTTCGCGCAGCGTCGAAGTGGGCGACATCGTGCAGCCTGGCAAGGCGTTGATGGTGTTAGCGGCCAGCGGACAAACTCAATTACTGATTCAGATTGATGAAAAGAACCTGTCAAAAATTGCACTTGGCCAAAAAGCCTATGCATCTGCCGATGCCTTTGCCAGCCAGCGCTTTGATGCGGTGGTGGGGTACATCAACCCCGGGATAGACGCTGCGCGTGGCTCGGTTGAGGTGAAGCTCAACATCACCAATCCGCCGGCTTACTTGCGCCAAGACATGACCGTGTCGGTTGATATTGAAACCGCGAAACGGACAGCAACCGTGGTGATAGCCACCAGCACACTGCAAGACGCGGCAACCGACAAGCCCTGGGTGCTGGTGGTGCGCGGTAAACATGCTGTCAAGCAATTCGTCACGCTCGGCCTGTTGGGTGATGCGCGGGTTGAAGTGCTGCAAGGCGTTATAGCGGGCGAAGGCGTTGTCCCCAAATCAAAACTCGGCATCAAAGCTGGCCAGCGCGTTCGCGCCCAAGTGCAGGCGGTGTCACCGCCCACGGCCTCGCACGCGGCAGGCAAAGACCCCATGGGGCCATGAATTTTTCGCCATGAACCAGTTGCTCCCGTTTGAGTGGGTGTTGGCCACACGCTTTCTGCGTGAAGGCCTGCTGCAAACTCTTTTCATTGTTTCCGGCGTGGCCTTGGGCGTGTCGGTCATCGTGTTCATGTCGGCACTGCTGACGGGTTTGCAAAGCAGTATTTTTAAAACATTGCTGGACTACCAAGCGCAAATTGTCATTTCACCGCCCGATGAAGCGCCGCGCACGTTAAGGCGTGGTGCGGGTACCGAATTTGCTGCACTCGTGCAACCCAGAGCACAGCGCCCCCGCTCCATCGATCAATGGCAAAAAGTGCGTGACGTCACGCTGGCCATCCCTGGTGTTTTGGTGGTTGCACCGGTGGTTGACGGCGCGGCTTTTATCGTGCGCGGTGATGCGAATACCGGCGTGTCGATGCGCGGTATTGAGCCTGACAGCTATTTGCGGCTGATTGCATTGAAAGAAAAAATCATTGCGGGGAAAGCTGAGCTGGGCAGCACCGACATCGTGATTGGAAGCAAATTGGCCGCAGACCTGGGCGTATCGACGGGTGACAAGCTGACATTGCAAGCCGCCTCGGGTGTCTCCACAGTGCTGTTTGTGTCGGGCATTTTTGACTTTGGCAACCAGGGCCAGAACACCGGCAGCGTGTATGTGGCGCTGCGCACCGCTCAAAGCCTATTGGCACTGCCCGGAAGCGTCACCAGCTTGCAACTCAAAGTTGCCGCGCCGTTTGACGCGGAGACGCTGGCGCAGCAAATTGAAGCGCAACCCGGCATCAAGGTTGAAAGCTGGATCAAAACCAACGCCGAGTTTTTCAAAGCGTTGTCGGGTCAAACCATGTCGTTTTTTGTGATTAGGCTGTTTGTTGGCTTGACGGCTGCGCTGGGCATCGCCAGTGTGTTGGTGGTGTCGGTGGTGCAAAAATCAAAAGAGATTGGCATTTTGCGGGCTACCGGCACAACGCGCGGCCAGATCCTTGGCGTGTTTTTACTGCAAGGCGCGATTTTGGGGTTGCTTGGCTCGCTGTTTGGCTCGCTGATGGGTTGGCTATTTTTGATCGCCTGGCGCGGCTTTGCCGTCAACGAAGAAGGCGTGCCGTTTTTCACTCTAGAAGCTGGGCCTGGCCTGTACTTGGCGGTGGCTGCGGGTGCCACGCTGGTCGGTACGCTGTCAGCGCTCTTTCCCGCACAACGCGCGGCGCGGCTTGACCCAGCGGTAGCCATCCGTGGCTGATGAACCTGGCAAGCCATCGACAGACGCTACTTTGCGGCTGGAGGGCATTCGCAAGTCTTATGGTGCCGGGACAGCGCATGAGACTGAGGTGCTACACGGCATCGATTTAAACCTTGCGCGTGGTGAGTTCGCCGCACTGATTGGCCCTTCAGGCTCAGGTAAAAGCACGCTGCTCAACATCGTCGGCCTGCTAGACAAACCCAGTGCAGGTAGGCTATTTTTAACGGGGCAAGAAGCTGAGAGCCTGCCAGACAAAGCACTGACTCGCCTTAGAGGCGACGCGATTGGTTTTGTGTTTCAGTTTCATAACTTGTTGCCAGCATTCACGGCGGTTGAAAACGTCATGCTGCCCCTGCTGGCGGCGCGCGGCAGGCCAGACACAGAGATGCGCGCTAGAGCCGAGGAGTTGATTGACAAGGTCGGCTTAACCCCGTGGGGTCACCACCTGGCGAACGACTTGTCAGGCGGCCAACAGCAGCGCGTTGCCATTGCCCGCGCGCTTGTCATGCAGCCTGCGCTGGTGCTGGCGGATGAGCCAACAGGCAACTTGGACACCCAGTCAGCTGACAACATTTTTGATTTGATGCGAGAAGTCAGCCAAACCAGTGGCACCACGTTTTTGATCGTCACCCACGACCCGCGCCTGGCCAAACGCTGCGACCGAATTATTGAGCTTGTAGATGGGCGGATCGATTCAGACAAACCCAACACTGCCACGCACGGCGATGTTGGTGGTGACGCTGCGCCTTCACCTGCATGAACAAGGTGCGCTGCCGTACAGACAAAACCAACCACCCACACGACCATTAGCAACAACTGTTTTTTTGATAGGAAACACAAACGGAGTCACGCATCATGAACTTGAAAAATCAATGGCTGGCTAGTGCAGCGTTAGCAGGGTTCAACGCCCTGGCCGCCGCCCAACCCGCACTTAGCGAAACGCGTGGAGAGCTGCTGTACAGCACCCACTGCGTAGCCTGCCACACCACGCAAATGCATTGGCGCAATGACCGGCAGGCATTCGACTGGGACAGCTTGAAGTTTCAGGTGCGCCGCTGGCAAGGCAATGCGGGCCTGGCATGGAACGACGCCGATATTGCAGAGGTGTCGCGCTACTTAAATGAAACCTTCTACCACCACCCGCAGCTCAATGACCGTGTGGGGCTGGTGTCAAACGGGACGGCGCAACCATTGCAGTCATTGCAACGAAAGTAAGACATGTCCAAACGCATCCTCATCATTCAAGGCCACCCTGATGCCAGCGAACCACATTTGTGCCACGCGCTGGCATCCAGCTACAACGTGGGCGCACAAAGCGCGGGCCACAGCGTCAAACATGTCAATGTTGCTGAGCTGGACTTCCCCTTGCTGCGCAGTCAAAAAGATTTTCAAACCGGCGTAGTGCCCGCCAGCCTCAAGCCCATTCAAAACGACCTGCTGTGGGCTGAGCATCTGGTCATTTTCTTTCCGCTTTGGGCGGGTGACATGCCGGCATTGCTCAAAGGCTTTTTTGAGCAACTCATCCGCCCGTCATTTAGTGGTGAGCATGTTAGCTTCTTTGACAAAAAGGTTTTGTCGGGTCGATCTGCCCGCGTCGTTGTCACGATGGGTATGCCTGCCATCATTTACCGCTGGTACTTTCGCGCGCACAGCGTTAAATCACTTGAGCGCAATTTGCTGGGCATTGTTGGTATTGCGCCTGTCAATGAGACGCTGATTGGCCTGGCTTACAACATAAAACCGGCTGATGCAACCAAGTGGCTGGCCAAGCTCAAACGCCTTGGGCAAAAGGCTGAATAAACATGCTGAAGCAAACGCCAGTTTTTAGAACATGCGAAACGGCTTGAATGAAAAAAATAATGTTTTTCGTTGGTCTTGCTGCGCTTTTTTTGGGCGGCTTGTGGTTGCTTCAAGGGCTCGGCTGGATACACGTGCGCCCTATCCTGTGTTTTACCAACTGCGAACCAATTGAAGGTGCTTCTGTGGCATGGGCGACCGCCGGTGCCTTTTTAATGGCTGGAGGTGGAGTTGCCTTGTTTTATGGCTTGGCGGCATAAGAAATTCCATGCGGTAGGTCATGCTTTGGGCAACTCCGCTTGCGCTTGCGCTTGCCCGTTGCGGCGCGAGCTGTCGATACCCTTGTCCTACCTTGTCATGGCTCATGCAACTACCGCGCGGCCAGAGCTGACTTCCTACGATGAATATATCGGCATTAATCGGTCTGATTGATTTACGACCAACATGAGGATCACGCAAATGAGCACAGTCAAGACAGACGGCCTGACGGCCGAGGAAGCCACATCCCGCCTGGCTAGCGGGGGGCCGAATCATCTGTTCACCCCAGCGCCGGTGAGTGTCTGGGCCATCGCCTGGCAGGAGCTTAAGGAGCCGATGATCCTGCTGCTGCTGGTTGTCGGCATGTTTTACGCGTTGTGGGGCGGACGCGGCGATGCCATCACCATTTTCTTGGTGATTTTTTTGTTGGTGGCCGTCGAGGTGGGCGGCGAGTTTCGGGCCAAGCGTGCCATTGAAGGGCTAGAAAGCATCACCGCGCCTAAAGCGCGGGTGCGCCGCGGTGGTGAAGTCGTCATGGTGGACACCGAAACGGTCGTGAAAGGCGACTTGCTGATCCTTTCGCCGGGTGCACGGTTGGCTGCCGACGCCATGCTCTTAGCCGTTACTAACCTTAGCGTGGACGAGTCCACATTGACTGGCGAATCGCTGCCTGTAGAAAAGGCTATGGGCGATACGGTCTTTGCAGGCACAGTGGTCGTCGCAGGTGAAGGCGAGGCCGAAATCAGCGCAGCCGGCAGTTCAACGCGACTGGGGAAAATGGCCGCGCAATTGGCGACGGTGGAGCCGCCCAAAACGCCACTGCAACTGGCCATGTCGTCGTTGTCTGTCAAGCTGATGTGGGCGGCGCTGTTCTTTTCGGTGAGCATCCCGTTGATCGGTATTTTGCGCGGTGGCGACGTGAAGCAAATGATTCTGACTGGCCTGTCACTGGCCTTCGCTGTTATCCCTGAAGAGCTGCCCATCATCGTCACCATGGTGCTGGCGCTGGGCGCCTATCGGCTGTCAAAAGAGGGCTTTTTAGTCAAGCGTCTGCGCGCCGCAGAAACACTGGGCGACACAACGGTAATCCTCACTGACAAGACCGGCACCTTGACTGAGAGCCGCATGCAGGTGAGCCAGGTGTGGCCTCAGGAAGCAGCGGCAATTAAAGCAGCTCTTCAAGCCGCACTCGGCACGGTGTCATCTGAAGCGCCAGATGCGATGGAGCAAGCCATGAAGGAGCGCGCCGTGGCGCTTGGTGTAACAGCGCCCTTGGGTCAGATTAAACGGCTGCGCCATCCTGGCAATGGCAGGCGCAGCAAAGCTGTGTTGTGGAAGTACCCCGACGGCTCGCTGCATGCCTACCTGACGGGCGCACCAGAAGAAGTTTTTGCCCGCTGCCGTGACGTGCCTCAAACCATACGCACCCAACTTGACGCTGAATCAGCCTTGGGGCGGCGCGTTGTCGCCGTCGCCACTGGCGTGGTAGGTGCGCAGGCAGCAGACCACCCATTTGATGAGCTGGAGCACAACCTTGACTTTGTCGGTCTGATAAGTCTGGCCGACCCGCCGCGAAAAGGCGTGAAAGACACGCTGACAAAAGTTGCCAGCGCGGGTATCCGCACATTGATGGTGACAGGCGATCACCCCGCCACCGCCAAAGCGATTGCCCGCGAGGTCGGTATTGTTGCCGGTCGGGTTCTGACGGGCGACGAGCTGGATCGCCTGGACGACGTAGCGCTGGGGCAGGCGGTCAAAGACGTATCGGTGTTTGCCCGCGCCACGCCGCAGCACAAATTTCGGCTGGTCAAAGCCTTGCAAAAAAACGGCGAGGTGGTTGTTGTGACGGGGGACGGCGTGAACGACGCGCTGGCGCTCAAAGCGGCCAACGTCGGTGTGGCGATGGGCATCAAAGGCACGGACGTCGCCAAAGACGCCGCGCAAGCGGTTCTGGCCGACGACAACTACGCTACGCTCGCGCGCGGCGTGTTTGAAGGGCGGCACTTTTTTGACAACTTGCACAAGGGTGTGAATTACTACCTTGCCGTCAAAGTAGCGCTGATCGCGATTTTTTTGCTACCGGTGCTGTTTGGGCTGCCACTGCCCTTCGCGCCGATACAGATCATTGTGCTGGAGATGTTCATGGACCTGGCCGCTTCCGCTGGCTTTGTGGCCGAACCTGCCGAGGCCAACATTGCGCGCCGCCCGCCCCGCAATACGGCCACTGCGCTGATGGACGGCGCAGCGGTGCGCAGCATCTTTTTTAAAGGCGCATTGCTGTTTGCCGCGGTGATGGCAGCCTACGGCTGGGCCACCTGGCGCGGACTGCCTGCGCAAGCCGTGCAAACCTGCGCATTCGCGGCATGGATGGTCGGCCACGTTGCCCTGGCATTTATATCGCGCAGCGACCGTGATCTGGTTGTGCACATGGGCATGTTCACGAACCGTGTGATGAACGTGTGGGCGGTGGCGGCGATTGGCTTTGTGCTGCTGGGCATCTACAGTGCACCGCTGCGTGAGGCACTGCACTTTGCACCTGTGGCCCCGAGTGACCTGCTCATTTGCGCGGCACTGGCGCTGCTGTTGGTATCCCCGGCGGAGTTAAGGAAGGTCTTTGCTACATCCAAAAAGACGCCAGAAAAACCATTGCTGAAAGAACAACCCTCGTGACCGAATGGAGGCCAGGGTGACAACGATTTGCAGCGGTGCAACGTGTCCGCATGACAACCCGCTGGCAAGTCGGGACTTGGCATCATGAAGCGTTCGATACGGTGGGTGACTGCTTCAGTAGCCGCAGCTGCCGTGGCCGCTCTATGGACCTTCTGGCGCTTTAACCAGGACATCACGGCTGCCAGCGCCAGGGCGGCATTGGGCGGCGTGCTGATTACCAGCCGCTGCGGCCCAATTGAATACCAGGAGGCGGGCAGCGGCACGCCGTTACTGATGGTGCACGGCAGCGGCGGTGGGCATGACCAGGGCATGGCGTTTGCAGGCAAGCTAGCGCAACGCGGTATTCGTGTGATTGCCGTGTCGCGCTTTGGCTACCTGCGCACGCCGATGCCGCTTGACGCCTCTCCCGCAGCGCAGGCCGATGCGCATGTTTGCTTGCTGGATGCACTGGGTATCGACAAGACAGCCGTAGCAGGAGGCTCTGCGGGTGGCCCGTCTGCGCTGCAAATGGCGATTCGGCATCCGGGCCGGGTCAGCGCGCTGGTGCTGCTGGTGCCGCTCGCCTACAAACCCAGCACATCAGCTGATTCAGCTAAGCCTCTAGCGCCATGGGCCGAGGCTTTGCTCATGCGCTTGATTGGGTCTGACTTTTTGTTTTGGGTTGGGCTGCATGTGACCAAAGATCAAGTCATCCAATACGTACTGGCCACGCCGCCTGAACAAGTCGCTACGGCCAGCCCGCAAGAAAGCGCGCGCATCCACGCCATCCTTGACCACATCCTGCCCGTCTCTCAGCGGGCGGCAGGGCTGCGCAGCGACTCGACTCTGGCAGAAAGGCTTGGCCCTTCAGCACTCAATCAGGTTAGCGCGCCAACGCTCGTCGTCAGCGTGCGAGACGATGGTTTTGGCACCTATGCAAGCGCTGAGTACACCGCCAGCCAGATCAAAGGTGCGAGGTTTGTTGGCTTTGAGCACGGCGGTCATGTGTGGGTGGGGCATGACGATGAAATACAAAAAGAGATCTTGAATCTAATCTCGTCGAAGGCTAAGCCTTGAAAATCAAGCTGTCACAGCGCCGGACCACGCTTTTCGCGGACTTGTGGAGGGCTGGGATGTTCATTTCGCTCTGGCAAATGGTTCAAAGGTGTCGACAATTTCGGCTTGGCCTCGTCTTGACGGCAGGCTTGGGCGTCATCACGCTAGCGATACTTGTGGCGTTGCCGATCATTCAACCGGTGTTTCACTTCCAAAAGCCTGCCGGACCGTACGCGATAGGCACGTTGACCTACCATTTGACCGATTCCAATCGTGCGGAAATTTTCAGCGCTGATGCGACTCGGCGCCGCGAGCTGATGGTGCAAATCTGGTATCCCGCCAAGGCGCCCAATCAGGTGCCATCACCACCCCTTCGCGCACCGTACGTGCAAGACGCC
>JAYWFR010000137.1:0-4648 GCA_043778695.1 Polaromonas sp.
AGCCATCTTGTCCTGGTCTTCGCGGCTGATGTTGTAGTCTTTGGCCACGTTTTCGGCGGTCTCGGGCATCGCGTCGACGCCGTACTTTTCCTTCATCAATTTGTTCACAAAGCGCCAGCCAATGGTGGTGTCATACATCTGCGCAGCACGGCTGAAGGCGCTTTCAGCCTTACCCATCACAAACGGTGCGCGGCTCATACTTTCAACCCCACCCGCTATCATCATGCTAGCTTCACCCGCTTTAATTGCGCGGGCTGCCGTGCCGATTGCGTCCAGACCGGAGCCGCACAGCCGATTAATCGTCGCGCCCGGCAACTCCATCGGTAGCCCGGCAAGCAGTGTTGCCATGTGGGCCACATTGCGGTTGTCTTCACCGGCCTGGTTGACGCAGCCATAAATCACGTCAGTCACCGCCAGCCAATCCACATTCGGGTTGCGCGCCATCAGCGCTTTGAGTGGAATCGCGCCCAGGTCGTCGGTGCGCACGCTGCTGAGGACGCCGCCGTAACGGCCAAAGGGGGTACGAATAGCGTCACAGATAAAGGCTTGGTTCATTGAAAAATCTCCTAGAAATAAAGGTTCATGTGGCAATCGTCAGGCCAATGAGCTTTTCAAGCTCGACAAGTTCAAGTCCGTCCACCATGTCAACTAACTTGAGGCCTTGCGGCGTGCAGGCCAGTGTTGCAATGTCTGAATAAATACGTTTAACGCAGCCAATGCCGGTTAGCGGGTAACTGCACTTTTCAACGACTTTGCTCACGCCTTGCTTGGTCAGCAAGTCCATCATCACCCAGGTTTGTTTGGCCCCAATGGCCAAGTCCATCGCGCCGCCGACTGCGGGGATTGAGCCGACCTCGCCCGTGCTCCAGTTGGCCAAATCACCGGTGCTGGACACCTGAAACGCACCCAGCACGCAGATGTCCAAATGCCCGCCGCGCATCATGGCAAAGCTGTCGGCGTGGTGAAAGTAGGCCCCGCCAGCCAGCAGCGTCGCCGGCTGCTTGCCCGCGTTGATGAGGTCATAGTCTTCGTCGCCCGCAGCAGGCGCAGGGCCCATGCCGAGGATGCCGTTTTCACTGTGCAGCAGCACCTCTTTATGGGAAGGAATGTGGTTGGCTACCAAAGTTGGCATGCCGATGCCGAGGTTAACCGTCGCGCCTTCCGGGATGTCTTGCGCAACGCGCGCGGCGAGTTGGTCTTTGGTACGTTTTTGGTAGGTCATCGTCAAACTTTCTTTGGTTCACCAGAGTGCAAACCACCGGGCTGCGTTTTAACCCGGTCAATCTTGATGACCGCATGCACAAAGATGCCCGGCGTCACGATGTGCTCTGGGTCGAGCGCGCCCAACTTAACCACCTCATGCACAGTGGCCACGGTTTTTTTGGCGGCAGTGGCCATCACTGGGCCAAAGTTGCGCGCCGCTTTGCGGTATGTCAGGTTGCCCCAGCGGTCGCCTTGCTCGGCTTTGATGAGTGCCACGTCGCCATAAATCGGCAGTTCCAGCACGTAATGCTTGCCGTTGATCTCGCGTGTCTCTTTCAAACTGCCATCGGCGTTCTTGGCCAGGTCTGTGCCGTAACCTGTGGGCGAAAAAAAAGCGCCAATGCCCGCGCCTGCAGCGCGTATGCGCTCGGCCAGATTGCCTTGCGGCACCAGCTCCAGCTCCAGCTTGCCAGTGCGGTACAGGTCGTCAAATACGTAACTGTCGGTTTGGCGCGGAAAGCTGCAAATGATTTTGCGCACCCTGCCTGCTTTGAGGAGTGCCGCCAACCCCGCATTGGCATTGCCCGCATTGTTGTTAACCACCGTCAGGTCTTTGGCACCCTGCGCCATCAGGCCGTCAATCAGCTCGTCAGGAATCCCCGCCGTGCCAAAGCCGCCAATTAAAATCGTCGCGCCGTCTTTCACGTCGGCCAGCGCGTCGGCAACTGAAGTGATTTTGTTGATCATGCTTATCCATCTCCATCATCCCACCATTATCCGAGAGGCATTATTGCGTTAGCCTAAAAACTGTTTGCCAGCCGCGTGATAACCTCATCTCATGTTCACGCCATCACAAGCCGACGTTCGCCGATTTTTTTGCTCGGTACACGCCAAAGCCTTGGCAAATAGACCGCTAGAAGCTCTTGAAACCATAGCAAGCCAGTGGATAGCCGAGCATCCTGAATACCATGCAGAGTTTGCCGATGCAGATACGGCACTGGCAAAGATGTACGACGTAGAGAACGGCACAACGAATCCGTTTTTGCACTTGTCAATGCACCTGTCGATCAGCGAGCAATGCTCCATCGACCAACCACGCGGCATTCGCCAAGCGGTTGAGCTACTGACGGCCAGGCGTGACTCACTGCACGATGCGCATCACGAGGCGATGGACTGCCTCGGGCAAATGGTGTGGGAAAGCCAGCGTGCGGGGCGTCCGCCTGATGGAGCGGCTTACATTGACTGTGTGCAGCGCCGCGCAACGCGGGATTGATCAGGCATTAAAAAAACCGCTGAAACAGCGGTTTTTTAATAAGAAAAATCAAATCAGCGAAAGCGGCTTTGCGGCATGGTTTTCAATTCACCATCGAGCGAGGACAAGTAACTGGCCAACACCTTTAATTCTGCATTCGTGTATTGCTTGGCCATGCCCGCCATGATGGCATTGCCGCGGCCAACCTTGGCATTGTTTTCAGTTTTATAGGACTTCAGGGCTACCAGCAAATAGTCTGAATGCTGACCCGCAAGTTTGGGGTAGGTTGGGGCAATCGGCATGCTGTAGTTAGCGCCATGGCATGACGAGCAATTGGCTTTGTTTAACAGGGCTTGCACCTCAGCGTTGGGCTCTTTGGAAGGCTTGGATGCGTTGGTGGTTGGCACAGCGCCTTGAACCACACCACTGGCGCTGTAATAAGCGGCCAGGTCAGCCATGTCCTGGTCAGACAACGCCTCGGCCACGCCGCGCATCGTGGGGTGCTTGCGTTCGCCCTTTTTGTAGGCACTCAAAGCAGAGGCAATGTAACTTGCGCTCTGCCCCGAAATCATCGGGACTTTATAAACTTCAGGAAAGCTTGCTTGGTAGCCCTTGATGCCATGGCAGCCAATGCACATCGCGTTTTTGCTTTCGCCGGCCTTGGCATCTCCCTTGATGTCTTGGGCCAAGGCGGCAAACGTCACAAAAGAGACAGCCAATGCGGAAATCGTGGATAACAGCTTATTCATTTTGCGAGCACAATTAGGTGAAAATTCGGGTGAAATTAAGGCGTAGCAGCGTTTGAAAACCAAGCTTTGATTATATCTGGGCTGATCATGCGCCCGACGTTAAGCACCCCAAAAGCCATCTTTGTACTTTTCCAACCTAACCAGCTGCCCCAGCCACTGACTCACAACATGAAATTCCAAGGCTCTAAAAACTACGTCGCCACACAAGACCTGATGCTGGCTGTCAACGCTGCCGCCACACTCAAAAAGCCCTTGCTGGTTAAAGGTGAGCCCGGAACCGGCAAAACCATGCTGGCCGAGGAAGTGGCAGAGGCGCTAAATATGCCGCTGCTTCAATGGCACATCAAGTCGACCACCAAAGCGCAGCAGGGCCTGTATGAATACGACGCCGTGTCGCGGCTGCGTGACTCGCAGTTGTCTACCATTGATGGCGGCGAGAAGGTCAAAGACATTCACAACTACATCGTCAAAGGGGTGTTGTGGCAGGCATTCACGTCAGACGCGCCCGTCGCCTTGCTGATTGACGAAATCGACAAGGCCGACATTGAGTTCCCGAACGATTTGCTGCGCGAAATCGACCGGATGGAGTTTTATGTGTACGAGACGCGCGAACTGATCAAGGCCAAGCACCGGCCGCTGGTGTTCATCACGTCGAACAATGAAAAAGAGCTGCCTGACGCGTTTTTAAGGCGCTGCTTTTTTCATTACATCAAGTTCCCAGATGCTGACACGATGCGGCAAATTGTCGACGTGCACTTCCCGAGCTTGAAAAAAGAGCTGCTGGCCGCCGCCATGAAAACCTTTTATGACGTACGCAATCTGCCAGGCCTGAAGAAAAAACCGTCAACCAGCGAGCTGCTGGACTGGCTCAAACTGCTGGTGGCTGAAGATATTTCGCTTGAAGCACTGCAAAGCAAAGATGACAAAGTCAGCGTGCCGCCACTGGTCGGCGCTTTGCTGAAAAACGAGCAAGACGTGACACTGTTTGAAAAGCTGGTGTTCATGCAGCGGAACAACCGCTAAGAGCTGGCTACAGCATGCAAGCCAAACAACTGTTGGTCGAAGGTTTGATTGATGCCGCAGGCTTTGTGTCAGGTGCCATGCTGGCCTACGGCTTGTGTTGGCTGATGGGTTTGAATGTGTTTGACCCTGGCTACAGCAACAGCAGCATACTGGGCATTGGGCTGTTGGGCCTGGGCGGTGGCCTGGGCTTGCAAGTTGCTCGCCGGTTGCGTGCTGCCTGGCTAGCCAACAAGGCAAAACAGGAAAATAACCCGTGACCACACGCTTTGTTCAACCCGTGACGCTTGAGGCCAGAAATGTGCGCCTGCTGCCGTTGGGCCTGCAGCACGAAGCTGGTTTGCGCGCGGCAGCCCGTGACGGCGAGTTGTGGAAGCTGCGCGTGACTTCGGTGCCAGAACCGCATGAGGTTGCGGCTTATATC
>JAYWFR010000138.1:0-10909 GCA_043778695.1 Polaromonas sp.
CAGCTGGTGGTGTGGTCACCGTCACAAGCGACACACTCGATGCAAAGCGAGTTGGCAGCCGTCACCGGAGTGCCGGTGGACAACGTGCGGTTACTCTACGTTGATGGCTCGGGCTGCTACGGCCGCAATGGCCATGAAGACGCAACCGCTGATGCAGCGCTGGTTGCTGTCATGATTGGCAAGCCCGTGCGCGTGCAGTGGATGCGCGCTGACGAGACGGCGCGCGCCCCCAAAAGCCCGCCACGCGCTATGGATATGGAAGCAGGCTTTGACAAAGACGGTAATTTGGTGGCCTGGTCAGCCGACTTTCACATCGCGCTCAACCACATCGTTGCCTTCAAACCACTGGACTTTCCATTGCTCGCAGCGACCGATGTCGGGCTGCCCAAGCCTGGAAATTGGGTCGGGTTTTTGTTTCAAAACGCTGGAGCGCCCTACACACTGCCCAACATTCGGGTCAACACAAGGCATGTTGAAAAAGCGTTTTTCAGGTCAGCTCACTTGCGCAGCCCTGGGCGTGTTGAAAACAGCTTTGCCAACGAGTCGTTCATGGACGAGCTGGCCGCTGCCGCCAATGCCGACCCCGCAGAATTTCGCATGCGTTACCTCAAAGACCCACGCGGCTTGGCCGTGATGCAAGCGGCCATGAAGCGGGCGAATTGGCAAACTCGCCCGAGCGCTGCTTCCGCCCAAATGGCCAACAACACCGGCGATATTGCCAAAGGCCGGGGCATTGCCTACGTGCGCTACAACAACGCCACCACCTATGTGGCGGCAGTCGCTGAGGTCGAAGTCAACCGCAAAACCGGTGATGTCAAAGTCAGCCGAGTATGTGTAGGCCACGACTGTGGGCAAATCATCAACCCCGACGGTTTGGCCAACCAAATTGAAGGTGGCGTGATTCAAACCGTCAGCCGCACGCTGATGGAGCAAGTCCAGTGGGACAGGACCAAAGTCACCAGCGTTGATTGGGCCAGCTACCCAATTTTGCGATTTCCAGACGTGCCGCGCGTTGAGGTTGACATGATCAACACCCCTGGCGACGTGTCTTGGGGAGCGGGCGAGCCGACGCCGACCACCATACCGGCCGCTATTGCCAACGCAATTTTTGATGCCACCGGTGCCCGGCTGCGCTCCTTGCCGTTCACGCCCGACAAGGTGCAGACTGCCTTAAAAGCCCTGAGCGCAGGTACCGCAAAGAGTGCGTGAATACTGCACAATCACCGCAAAATCACCGCAAAATCACCGCAAAATCACCTCATAAACACCTCATAAACATTACCGAATCCGGGGCTTTGCTTACTACGTACATTAGCGGCGGCGTGTCCAGTTCGTCAGACTTCAAGTTTGATGGCGTGGACCCGCATTTCGCGTAGATTTTTATTTGAATGACTTTTGAAAGATGAGTATGAATAAACACTTTAAAAAAATTGCTCTGGCCGCAGCGCTAGCAGCCACAGCCCTCAGCACGCTGGCTGCGGGCCCGATGGTCAAAACCCAGGCACCCGGTTACTACCGCATGATGCTGGGTGACTTTGAGGTGACTGCCATTTCTGACGGTACCGTCAAGCTGCCGATGAAGGACCTGCTCAATGCTCCGGCTGCCAAAATTGACGCTGCGTTGAAAAAGAATTTCATCGCTTATCCGGTTGAAACATCCGTCAACGCCTACCTTATCAACACTGGCAGCAAGCTGGTGCTGGTCGATACAGGGGCAGCCGGGCTGTTTGGTCCTACTCTGGGCAACTTGCTGGCCAACCTGAAAGCCGCAGGCTACCAGCCTGAGCAGGTTGATGAAATTTACATCACCCACATGCACCCTGACCACGTGGGCGGTTTGATGAATGGTGCGGCCATAGCTTTTTCGAACGCGACATTGCGCATTGACAAAGCCGACGTTGATTTTTGGCTCAGCGAGGCGAACCTGAACGCCGCGCCGAAGGACTCAAAAGGCTTTTTTCAAGGTGCGATGGCCTCAGTCAACCCTTATGTGGCTGCTGGCAAACTAAAGACTTTTGAAGGCGGCACCGAACTTGTTCCGGGCATCAAAGCCATGGCTACCCACGGCCACACCGCTGGCCACACCGTGTACGCGGTTGAAAGCAAGGGCGAAAAATTGATGCTGTGGGGCGACTTGATGCACGTGGCCGCTGTGCAATTTGATGATCCGAGTGTCACCATCAAGTTCGATACTGAGACCAAAGCAGCCGCCAAAGAGCGCGCGAAAGCCTACGCAGACGCCGCTAAAAACGGCTACATGGTCGGTGTTTCGCACATCGCCTTCCCTGGTTTGGGCCATGTGCGCAAAGCTACAGGTAAGGCCTATACCTGGGTACCTGCCAACTACTCGTCTTTGAAATAAGCAAAGCACACCCCCCCAGCGCTACGGCAGGGGCAGAGCTAAGGGCATTCACGGGTTTTCAAAGCCTGCGAATGCCCTTAAATTTTGGGCATCATCTTTCACCAGTCCAAGGAGCCTTCATGATCGCCAGACGCACTCTTCTTAAAACCGGCGCTGCTGCTACCTTGGGTGCACCTGCCCTCTCAGGCCTGGCGCAGCAAGCCGTAACGCTGAAGTTTCACACCTTCATGTCGCCACAGTCCAACGTGTGGCTCACCATGCACAAGCCGTGGATGGACAAGGTTGAAAAAGAGTCCGGCGGCCGCATCAAGTTTGAAGGCTATCCAGCCATGCAGCTGGGCGGCACGCCGGTGCAGCTGTATGACCAGGCCAAAGACGGCGTGGTCGACGTGGTGTGGACGCTGCCGGGCAACACGGCGGGCCGCTTTCCAAGGGTGGAGGTGTTTGAGCTGCCCTTCATGATGAACAACGCCGAGGCCACGTCCAAAGCCTACTGGGAGTATTTTCAAACTGTTGCCAGCGACGAGTTCAAGGACACGCAGGTCATTGCCGTGCAAGTCCATGGCCCAGGGGTCATTCACACGGCAGATAAAGCCGTTAAATCAGTAGCCGACATGCGCGGCATGAAGATGCGTGGCCCAACCCGCCAAGTCACTAAACTGCTGGGCGTGCTGGGCGCAACGCCGGTGGGTATGCCGCTGCCGGGTATTCCTGATGCGCTGAGCAAGGGCACCATCAATGGTTGCGTGATTCCGTGGGAAGTCGTGCCGTCTGTCAAGGTCAACGAGCTGACCAAGTTCCATGCAGAATTTGACCCCGCAGGCGGCAGCTTGTACACCACGACCTTTGTGATGGCCATGAACAAGGCCAAGTACAACAGCCTGGCACCAGATTTGAGGAAGGTGATTGACAACAACTCTGGCATGGCCACCTCGGCGCTGCTGGGCAAAACGCAGCAAGGCAACGACAGCATTGGCCGCAAGTCGGCCAGCGACCGCGGCAACACGATCTACACCGTTAGCGTGGCAGAGGCGCAAGACTTCCGCCGCAAGGCCCGTGCGGTTGAAGTTGAGTGGGTGGAAGACATGAACAAAAAAGGCTTTGACGGCAAGAAGCTGCTTGACACCGCCAAGGCGCTGATTGAAAAGCACGGTAAGACAACCAAGGCTTGACATTTGGCCGTGTGATGCGAAAGACCGGTTCACAGCCGGTTTTTTGCTGTCGGCAATCTGTTTTAGGGTTTTTTTAGGCTTCTAGCCCAATCATTATCTGGGCGAGCTGCTACTTAATTAATAGCGAATTAATAGCGAATGAATACAAGCGTCTACGACAACCCAGCGATGTCAACGACTTGTATTCGGCCTCGTCAAAAATGCCGCACACAGGCTGATCAGCACCAGATGCGGCGCTGTTAAGGCGGCGAAAGCCACTATTAACCACTGCAAGGCGGCTGATAAGTTCATGTCGGCAACAAAACCTGGCGTTAAAAACCACCACAAACCAGCACCCAAAAGCCAGGTCAGCACGGTTGTCATACCGACCGCACTGACGACCACGCGGGTTGACAGGTGTGACCCAGAATTCGAGGAGGCCAACCAAGCCCGCCAAACCCGCCAAATATGCACCGGAGCATGGTACACCCCAAAGTACAGGGCAAACGCCATCAACGGTGAAAACAGCATGTACAAGGCCAAGCAGCCGATCAGCTCAAACCAGGCGTAGCGCAGCGTCCGCGGGTAACGCATGCCGCCCGCAAGCAACCATGCAGCCAACAGGCCCAGCCAAAGCCAAGCCATCACGTGCCAGCCGCGCATGCCCGCCGCAGGAACGACGTCCCGCAAAAGCATGGCGAGTTGATCGGGCGCGAGCAATACTGGCAGCATGACTGACGCGCCGCCCACCACGGCTCGGGTCAGCCCGCTTTTCCAGGGCACAAGTCCATCCCAACGGCCATAAGGCTCGCCAAAATGCCAGGCGGACATCAGCAACAGCACCCACAGTGCCAAGCTGATGGCAGCACCTAGCAGCCAGCCGAGTAGCAGCACCAAGAGCAAGTACGCTACAAACATGAGAGCAGCTAGCCGCAGTGATACAAAGCGTTGCGGCAAAAGTACGACGTCAAGCGCGCCATGGACAAAGCCAACCGAAACGCTAAGCAGCAGCAGCGCCCAGACGCCCGCCTGCGGTACAGTTTGGTCGGCCCAAACCAGCAGCGCGATCAAGGGCAACGCTAAAACAGCCGTCTTTAAAAAAATAGGGGGTGCGGGGACCATCGCTTTAGCCAGTTAAATCACAGCGCGCGGCACGCAAAAAATGCCACTTGGGTGGTTGTAAGCTTCCTTGCAGCCGTTGCATGGTGCTGGGCCGGTCAGTTAAAAAAGCCACCAGCGTCTGGGCAGCAACACCATTGAACATCGTCAGGAAAAACTCAGGTGCACGTGGCCAGTCGGCCATGAGTCCGTCACAAAAGATTTTGTCCATCCATTTGTCCAGCCAGCCACCACGGTACCGCGGCACACGCAAGGCGGCCAACGGCACATTGGCAAAACACTGTGCCATGCGCTTGGCGTCAAGAATGGTTTCTAAAAAAGCAAGGCAGGTAGATGAGCCAAGCGTACCCGCCGCGCGCCCGAGCGAGACCCTTTTGTAGCTGCCATCAGTTACCGGGTAGGTGCGAGGCGTGGCTTGCAGGTCCAGGCAGCCCTGCACTTGGTAAACGCGCTTGTAAGTCGTCAGGCCATAGCGGTTTTGAAGATAGTTCTCTAGCTCGCAAACGTAGCCAGGTTGATGTGCGTATCGCGACATCCAGGTGCTTTCTATCAGCGCGTGGCGCGAACCGTATGGCATCTTGTACATAAAGTGTAAGCCTGACGTGGCTGCCTGAAAGTCCATCAGCTCGACAGTGCTTTCGTTACAGCAATCGGTTGAGGTTTCAATCTCCCAGCCCATGAAATGCTGGAACAGCGAATGGGCTTTGGGCGAGCCAAGTGGTCGGGCGTCCATCACCCAGTTGCTGCGCAGCGCTGTGCCGTCACCCAGCACCAGCGTTTGTACTGGCCCATTCTGCAATTGACTGACTGACATTCCCATTTGCAAAGTAATGCTAGGTCAATTCAACCTAAGGACAAACCACTCAGGCTGCTACCCACTGTCACGTTGTCCCAGTCAGTTGTTGTCATGTGCACCGGCACTAAAAACCGGCTTTGCGCTCAAGACCCAAAGCCGGTTAATCGTTAGAGCTAGTAGCCTAGAGCTGAAGCATGGCTTCGCGGATTTTTTGCTCCCGCACAATCTGACGCACGGTGTAAATAGCCACCATGCCAAACCCCACCTTGTTAACCAGATCAGCAAAGTTATAAACCAGCTCGCGACTGACACGCAGGTCAGGCGTGTTGGAAATCAGCGTCAGCAAATACCCCATTGGGTAAATGGCCCAACCCAAAACAATAAATAGCTTCAAGCGGCTCAGGCCGACCTTCACAGGTCCGAGCTTGTTGGCCGCCGCATTTGAAACCGCGGTGTACAACACAAAAATGATGAACAACCAAGCCAAGCAGCTCACTCCGAACATAGCCCAGCCAATCAGTGAAAATCCTTTTGAAGAATTGATAGCCGCTTCTCCTGCAAATCCGAAAAGAATCATCATCACATCAGCAACAATCACCAACAAAGCAACGGCCGGCGCTTCGTCACCGCCAAGCATTTCCGGGAATTTCAGCACCAGCAGTGGCGTCGTCACCAGCCAGTCAATATACCGCAGCACGGTGGGATAGTCGCCCTTCGCGAGAGCATCAGTGCCTATGCCATACTTGAAATTGATGATGCCGTACATGATGGCCGCCATCAGGCAATACACAGCGGATGTCACAGCGTTGGATTGGTGCTCAAGGGGGAGCGAACTTTTAATGGCCGAGAAGTAATAAAAGCCACCAATGAGGCCAATAAAACCCATCAAAAATGAAAATTGCGTAGCCATGATCAAGTCAAATTGCATGGTAAATCCTGGTAAGGGTTAGTTTGAAAAGACGAAAAACAGGTCAGCTTGTTAGCTGGAAAGCACTGAGTAGCGGGACGCAAACTTGTCAGCCGCCTCTCGGTTGGCATAAATAGTGATGATTTTCTTGATACCCATCATGGTTGAAAACAAGTCGTCTCTCGTTCTACAGCCCTGAATCTTATTCACGACTGGTGCAGCATCTGCACCGAGCAAGACGCTCACGTCTCGAATCATGTTTGTTTTGTAGTTGTCCAGATCAGGGAAGTTGCTTGCCGGCTGCGCGTACTGCTGGGGCTGTTGCTGCTGCGGCGCGTAGTTGTAATTGTTATTCGGCTGTTGAACCGGCGCTGGGGATGGGCTCGGCACTGAATAGGTGGCGCCGTTGGACACCCGCATCTGCCCGATGTCCACCACATTTGCGGCTGTGCCCGCCACTTCGATAAAACCTTGCCCACACAAGCCTTGCAAAACGGCTTGCATCGACGGCAAGTTCTGGTGACGAGCAGTGAGTTGGTCGACAGAGGCTTCGCCATCAACAACGAGCAGGTAGCTAACCAGGCGAAGCGGCAAAGCGCCTGATTTAAAGGCGATTTCGTCGATTCCTTTGAGCGATTGTCGGTAGATAGTGGACATGTTTTTTCCTAATGACCTGTCTAAATTGATAAAGGGACAAAGCCCGACTCGCTTGCAGTGGCGTCAATGCGCGGTAAACGCGACAAGGCATGTCCTTGCTGCACAGACTGCTCAAAGTCAGAAACGGCCCGGGCAGAAACGGTGCCGGTGCGCTCGATGTAACCCATCCGCTCCAGAATCTGGAATTTTTCATGCAGTGGCGCAAACACGCTTAAAAATGGCACGTATTGCGCTACCGGACAAATTCCGTCTATCAACGTCAGTACCGTTTTTAGCGTCAGCTCCAGCGCTCCTGATTCGTTGCGCAACGCAGAGTATCCCGCTGGTGTGATGCTAAAAACCGTGTCGGAGAGTTGGTTCATAGATGTTGACGTAAAACCGATTTGATGTGACGTACGTGGTGGGCACTTATTTCGCCTAAATTGGCCACCATTTGCTCGTAGCCGCCTAACGTGGCCGCCAAAACCTCAAGCGAGGTGATTTCTTCAATTTCCTTTAGGATTTGAAAAGATTGGTCTGGCAGATGGGTAAGAACGAAATTCGCCATCTCGTCTAACACGCCTGTGAGCGCGGCTTGCTGTTGTAGATCCGGCGCAAAGCCTACAACCCTGTTATTGCCCCCGGGCATCGATAGGTGATTTGGACGGGACGGCGCTTGAAAAGACGATAGTTGGGAGCTTTGGTCAAGTGGTGTTCGGGTTGCGGACCAATCTTGCTCTCGCAATTGCTGAGCGCGAGCTGCGGTGGTTGGGTCAGCATTGACACGGCTGTCGTGAACGCCTTCAGACGCCACCTTGAGCAGACCTGCCAACTCAAGCGAGCGGAGCAAACCGTCTACGTCGCCAAAAGAGTGCAGGTTTTTTCTAAAAACGTCGTTGCGGGTCTTGCCGTCAATGACTTTTAGAATGGACTTGAGCTTGCGCGGCAGGGCTGACTGCGGACTGTACGCAGCTTCCTGTCCCTCCTCTGTTCTCACATAAATTTTCATTCTTAACTATTTTTATAAAAAAGGATGACTTGGCGCTGGTTTGCGCCGATGACTGTTACCCGCTGCACTGACAGGTGAAGTAGCCAGTTCAGGCATTATTTGTGTAATGTAATGCATATCGCAACGTGTAATGGTCATTCTCCAAAAGTTACCTCTTTTTTTTGACAAACCGTGACGTTTTTCCATTAAGTTATCAAAATCACTTACTGAAAGTTTGCAACTCAAAACAAGCCGACGCAGATGCTGGCACGCAAGAACTCCTACACTGTCATCATGATTCGCCAAAGCTTCAAACACTGCCGGTTATGCGGCGCACCGGTCGTGTACCGCCAGCCTGACGATGGTGACACCAAGTCACGCGCCGTTTGTACAGCCTGCCAAACAGTTCATTATGAAAATCCGTTAAATGTGGTGGGCACCGTGCCCTTTTGGGGGGCAGACGGGGCGCAGGTGCTGCTGTGCAAACGCAACATTGAGCCGCGCTGGGGCAAATGGACGCTGCCAGCGGGCTTCATGGAGCTCGATGAAACCAGCGCCGAGGGCGCAGCACGAGAGACGGTCGAGGAGGCCGGAGCTCAGTTTGAGATGCAGGACATTTTTGCCCTGATGAATGTTGCCAAAGTCGGCCAGGTGCACCTGTTTTACCTGGCAAAACTGCTCAGCGCTGAGTTTGACCCCGGCCACGAGACAATTGAAGCGCGACTGTTCACTGAACCAGAAATTCCTTGGGAAGACATTGCGTTTAAAACCGTTAACGAAACGCTGAAACTTTACTTTGCAGACCGAAAAGCGGGTAAGTTCAGTTTTCATACGCTGGACATAGTCTGATCCAAGGTGACGGGGCAATCGCTGTTCATCGATGAGTACAGTGATCTACCGGACATAAAAAAAGGCCGGACAGAGCTGTCAGGCCTTTTTAAAAATTGTGTGAAACCGCTCTAAAGATAGCTTGAAACCCGCATATCTATTGGGTTTTTTAAAATCAAAAGCGAATTTGTACCCCCTTCTGTACCCCCGCTTTGGTTTGGCTACCCCTGTTTTCTTTTGATTGTTTTCACTACGGGGAATATTTTCTGCGCGTGGCATGACCTGTGGTTTCCAGCACTACAACCGCCAGACTTTTCAGCCCCCCCCTACCCGCTTCTACGTCCATTAGCCGCGTCCCAGAAGCACGTCAGAGACGATGTAAACACATATATAGATTGGAAAGAATAGGGCGAGCATGATCCACAGCTGTGTTCTTTTTGCCCTCACTGGGGCATCGGCGTTTGCGCAAATATGTCGTGTGATCAAGTGTCCAACGTAATAGCCCGCATATCCCACTATTAGCACCGCCAGACCAGCCCATAAAGCACCAATAGTCACCGATTTCAGAAAAATCTGAACAGGCGCTATGAAAATAAAAGCAACAGAAATTTTGCACCCCATCACCAGCTTACCGCGCCACAACTCCCGCGCTTTTTTTGTTTGTATTGCGGCATCGCTCTCTTCTTCACCTGCGGCAATCGAGGGTTTGGGTTGTGGCGCGACTAAGACATCTGCGTCTTTCAAGCCACGTTTCGCAAGAACGCGATCTAGCGCTTCAATAGCTTCATCAGCAAGGCCGGATCGACGGGAAACAAGATCACCCAACTCGTCAGCATCGTAGGCATCAAACTTCTGCTCGAAATACGAAACTTTGGATGGATCTAATTGTTCAACGTCATCATTAACCATAATGGCACTCCCCATAGTTTTACTCTTTAGTTTATATCTCGCTCAAGTGTCCGCCTATCGGCCGTACCAGCCCCGCTGCTCTTTCAAAGCCCCGTTCAGCTCCTTCACGGCCTGCCGTAGCATCAGCCAATGCCCGCCCGTCCAGGCATTGCGCGCCACCGCTACCCTACCCTCGGGGCTTGTCGGCCCGGTGGACTTGCTCCACGGTTTCCACAGTCTGATAGCTTCGCTCTGCCGTTTGCGCCGCTCTGGTGTCCATCCTTTTGCCGGGTTGCCCATGATCTGCCTCCAATAGTTTGTTTTGCTTAGATTCGGATTTTTCCGCGTGCGTGCGGACTTTGCGTACTAACTCCCCGCTATCTGGGTTAGCTGCAACCGCCGCGCCGTTGTTGACCTGTTGCGGCCCGTTGGCAATGTTGGCCTGTTTTACAAACGTGGCCTGCCTTGGGTACTTCAAGTCGACCAGCGCCGATATGGTGGCGCGGCTTTGCGCCTGCGCTTTCAATGCCAGCCCCAAAAACGATTCGAGGCTCTTTTGATATTGCTGGTCTTGCGCCCGGCGTGCCAGGCTGGTAAAAATAGTTTGCAGCGCTGTGGCTTGGCTTATCAGCATGGCCTCCAGCGTGTGCAGGTCACCGCCTTTGACCTCGGCAAACGTGCCCCGCAATTGGTCAATCAAAACATTCAAGTCGGCTTCTTTGCCCATGATGTTGGCTTGATAGGCGTGGATCACCACCGCGCCGTTCAGTGACGGCCTCACGGCCATTCGCGCCTTGTCTGCCGTGGTAATCACATACTGCTTTGCCGCCTTGGCTTTGCCCGTACTTTTGGGTGCTTTTTGGGTTGTGGTCATGTTGCGCCTTTCGGTTTACGTCGTGTTATTGCTGGGCCGCGCCATGCATTCAGGGTCAGGAAAGCGGCAAAGATTGCAGCCAGCAGATGGCTTGTCTATAAAGGTGTCCACGGCTGAAACATTGAAACCTCCTTAAAAGTGACCTACAAGTCCACGGCTGAAACCTTCAACATGGTTCAACACGCCGCATGGTTTCGCTAGGAGCCTGGGCGGCAGAGCAATTTAAAGTGATGGCGGTGAGTCGTTTTTGAGTTTGGTTTTCAATCAGTAGTGTCCCAACGTCATCACATCAGAACGTCGTAAGTTAATGATTTACTTGCCGAATTCAGTGTTTCAGCCTGGTCTCGATTTGAACGTCGA
>JAYWFR010000139.1:0-10890 GCA_043778695.1 Polaromonas sp.
CAGTGGTCGACCTGTTTTCACCAGCCAGTGGGACAGCCGTGAAGACAACAACATGGCGCACATCAATTTATCGCGCGAAGCCGACGCGATTTTGATTGCGCCGTGTAGCGCTGACTTCATGGCCAAGTTGCTGCACGGCCGGGCTGATGATTTGCTGAGTTTGATGTGCCTCGCTAGACCGATAAACACCGTACCTCTTTTGGTTAGTCCCGCCATGAACCGCGAAATGTATGCCCACCCAGCTACCCAGCGAAACCTAGCACAACTGCAAAGCGATGGCGCGACGGTGCTGGGCGTAGGAAGCGGCTTTCAAGCTTGCGGCGAAACGGGCGATGGCCGCATGCTGGAGCCGGATGAACTGCTAAAGGACATCGTTGCTTTTTTCACCCCCAAAGTGTTGGCGGGGCAGCGCGTGCTGGTCACTGCCGGGCCGACCTATGAGGCGATAGACCCGGTGCGCGGAATCACCAATTTGTCGAGCGGAAAAATGGGTTTTGCCATCGCGCGGGCTGCGCGGGAGGCGGGGGCTGATGTGACGCTGGTCGCCGGGCCAGTCAGCCTGCCCACACCGCGTGGGGTCACTCGAATTGACGTGAACTCAGCATCAAATATGCTTGGTGCCGTTATAAAACGTGCGCAGGCAGCTACTGTATTTATAGCGACAGCAGCGGTGGCCGATTGGCGGCCTGCGGAATTTAAAAGCCGAAAAATAAAGAAGGACGGCTCAGGTTTGCCGCCGCAGTTGGCGTTTGCTGAAAATCAGGACATTCTGGCTACGGTGGCTCAATCAGCTGCGGCCACCAGCGGCAAATTGTTTTGTATAGGCTTCGCCGCCGAGAGCCATGACCTGCATGAAAACGCCCAAGCCAAGCGCCTGCGTAAAAACGTACCGCTGCTGATCGGCAACATCGGCCCCGACACCTTTGGCCAAGACCACAACGCATTACTGCTGGTTGACAGCCAAGGCGCGACTGAAATGCCACGAGCAAGCAAGCTCACGCTGGCGCGGCAATTGGTTAAAGAAATTGCCAACCGCATGACAAAACCTTAATGAAAATCGACGTCAAAATCATCGACCCGCGCCTAGTAGGCAATCTGCCCAACTACGCCACACCCGGTAGCGCAGGGCTGGACTTAAGAGCTTGTTTAGAGGGGTCGTTAACCTTAGCTGCCAACGCCTGGCAACTGATCCCCACAGGTATCGCCATCAACCTGCACGACCCCGGCTACGCCGCCCTCATCCTACCGCGTTCAGGCTTGGGCCACAAGCACGGCATCGTGTTGGGCAATCTGGTCGGCTTGATCGACAGCGACTACCAGGGCCAGCTGATGGTCAGTGCCTGGAACCGCAGCGATGTCCCCTTCACCATCGAGCCGATGGAGCGTATCGCCCAGTTGATGATCGTGCCCGTGGTGCAGGCTGAGTTCAATGTGGTGCAAGACTTCCCCGCAAGTGAGCGCGGGGAGGGTGGGTATGGGTCTACGGGAAAGGTCTGATTTGGCACTGTCAACCACCGCACGGCGACCGGCCCATGCGCGTGCGGTTTTGGGGTGAAAACACGCGCGGCGTTGAAAAATGGGTCAAGCTTTCGCTTGGCCATTTTTTGTTTTGGTGTCAGTAGTGCCTCCGCGCGCCTTTCACCCCAAAGCCTGGTCGCATAGCCCAATCACCGCGCTCAGCTCGCTATTGATTCGAGCTGCTTGCATGTTAAGACGTGGCCAAATTGCTCGCAGGTCTGCTTTTCGAATACTTAACCAGGCTGTAGCCCAGTAAATTCGGGCGCAAATAGCTACTAAACACATAGCGCCTTGGTGGGCTTGGTGCTCTTGGTGCTCTTGGTGCTCTTGGTGAATTTTCCATGCGCGGTTCCAGCGCTTTCCGACGGCAGGACGGCACGCGCCCCTACGCTTGGATTTGGGAGCCAGGCCTTTAATGCATTAGGAGCCTGCATCGGCGCTCCTTAAACCTTCATAACAGGAGATTTTTATGCTTCACCCAACCCGCTTTGTGTGCGCTGCCTCATCAGTTCTAGCATTTGTCAGCATCGTGGCGTGTGCGCCGATGACCCCTCCCGGCCAGGTGTCTGCCTACCCTGCAAGCTATCCGGCAGGCACCTATCCTGCTCCAAATAACCAGGGCGCTTACACAGAGTACGGGCGGGTGAGCAACGTAGAAGTCGTTCGCTTGCAGCAACCCAGTGCCGGCCCGGGCATTGGCGCTGTGATTGGTGGGGTCGCTGGTGCCGTGGTGGGTAGCCAGATCGGCTCAGGTGGCGGGCGCACCGCTGCTACGGTCATTGGCGCGGTAGGCGGGGCGGTGGCGGGCAACGCGATTGAGCGAAGCCGCACTGCCAACACCAGCGCTGGCGAAAGCTATCGCGTTTCCGTTCAAGTGGACAACGGCCCGATGCGGGCGTACGACATGTCGTCTTACGGCGACCTGCGTATTGGCGATCGGGTCAGAATTGAAAATGGGCAGCTGTACCGGGTGATGTGACGGCGCGGCGCAACCAAAGCCTTGCTTTATTAGGCTTCGATCAGTTGCGAGGTCACGCCTCTTTTTGACCAAAATAGGCGTCGAACAATACGTTGACTTGCGCGAAATCTGTCCTGAACTGGTGCGGGTTAGCAAAATACGCCTCCGAAGCTACTGCAAAAAATTCTGCGGGCGATGTCGCGCCATATGCGTCAAGCCACGGCGGCGGTGCGCCAAAGCGTTCTGCCATCACCACCTGAGCCTTGAACGCGCCGTAGGCAGCTTGCATGGTGCTTTGCCACTGGGCTCTGGCGGTGCGGCTTGGCATGGGTGGGCAGCCGTTAGGTATGCCCCCTGCTGATGAACGCATGTCCAGCTTGTGGGCAAACTCGTGAATCACCACGTTGTAACCGCGTGCGGCACCTTCACTTGAAGCCGCAACGTCTTGCCAGCTTAAGGTGATGGGCCCGCCTTGCATCGCTTCGCCGACCAGCGGTTCGTTATAAACGTGATGTACGCCCGCCGCGTCCACCGTGCGTCGCCGCGCTAGCATTGCCCCGGGGTGCACCACGATGCCTTCAAAATCGTCATACAGCTTTAGACCACGATTGAGCACCGGCAGGCAAGCCTGTGCGGCAATCGCTACCGCCATCTCATCAGTCACGACCAGACCGTGAGCACCGCTGAACTGCTTTTGCGCTAAAAACTGCCCCGTCAGCGCTCGCAGTTTTTGAGCGTCCACGTCTAACCGACCGGTTAAAAAAGGGTAATCTGAAAGCGTTTTCTGCCAAAGTCTGTCAGGTACAAGGCGCGAGCGCGTGAAGATCTGCCGCAAGCTACGCAGCCACCGGCTGAAGATCAATGGGAAACGGGGATGCGCTGCAAGCCCAAGCTAGACAGACGCAACACTTCAGCGCGGGGAGGTATGGCTGTGGTGTCCCAGTCGCTGAGTACCACGCGCTGCAAGCCGTTGCCCAAGTCATGAGTTGCGGGTTTGTGGGTGTGACCGTGGATCAGCGTTGCGCTTTGCGCGCTCTCGAGCCACTGGCGAGCCATTTGCGCATCCACATCAGCATACTCGGCACCTGATTTTTTTCTTGCTTCACTGTGCTCGCGCAGGCCGCGTGCAATGGCTTGACGCTCGGCCAAAGGTTTGGCTAAAAACGCCTGCTGCCAGTCAGTGCTGCGTACTTGCTGGCGAAAAGCCATGTAGGCAGTGTCGTCAATACACAGCGCATCACCATGCGACAGCAGCCAGCGCTGGTGGTTGAATGTCAAAACCGTCGGGTCGGCCAGCAGGGTGGCGACGCCGGCAGTTGTCAAGCCGTTGCTGACTAGAAAGTCCCGGTTGCCGTGCATGAAAAACACGGGAACTTTGGCTGCAGTTTGCCTGATCAGTTGGGCGCATTGGTATTCAAAACCACGCCCCTCAAGCACGTCATCGCCCACCCAAACTTCAAACAGATCACCCAGAATAAACACCGCATCGGCGAGTGTCGTTTGCATGTACTGCTGCCAGGCGCGAAACGTGGCAGGCTCGCTGGCTTGCAAATGCAGGTCGGAAATGAAGTCAACCGCTTGCCAGCTCGGCCCAGCGGTCAACTCCATGGTGGGCATTACAGCACCACAGCCTTTTCAATGATCACGTCGACCGTGGGCACGTCACCATGGCCACCTTTGTTGCCAGTCTTGACGCCTTCGATCTTGTCCACCACGTCCATACCGCTAACAACTTTGCCAAACACGGCATAGCCCCAGCCCGAACCATTTGGCGCGGTATGGTTTAAAAAGCCGTTGTTTGATGCATTGATGAAAAACTGCGAGCTGGCCGAATGCGGCTCGTTGGTACGCGCCATGGCCACGGTGTACTTGTCGTTTTTTAAGCCGTTTGTCGCTTCGTTCTCAATGTTGGCGTCGGTGGCTTTTTGCTTCATGCCAATTTCGAAACCACCACCTTGCACCATAAAGCCAGGAATCACGCGGTGAAACACGGTGTTGGCGTAATGGCCTTTGTTCACATAGCTTAAGAAGTTAGCGACGGTTTTGGGCGCTTTGGCGGCGTCCAGTTCCAGCGTGATCACGCCGTGGTCTTTGACGTGAAGTTCTACTTTGGGGTTGCTCATGAGATTGTCTTTCAAGGTTTAGTTAACAAGAATGGCTGATTTGATGATGACGGGTGTTTTGGGCACGTCGGTTGGGAAAGGCCCACCAGCACCAGTAGGCACGGCTTTGATTTTATTGACCACGTCCATGCCGCTCGTGACCTTGCCAAACACGGTGTAGCCAAACAATTGCGCGGCGCCTAGCAGTTGGGCGCGTGGCGTGTTTTCGTACACCTGACCGCCATATTCAAACCTCGGCACTGGGTCGCCCGGCGGGATGATGGTAGGGTCTAAAAATGCATTGTCTTTGACGTTGATGAAAAACTGCGACGACGCAGAGTTAGGATCATTGGTACGCGCCATGGCCAGTGTGCCTTCAATATTGCGCATGCCGCCTTTGCTGAGGGCCTCTTGGCCCTCATGCACAACAGGCGGGCGAGTGGCCTTTTGCTTGTAGTCTGCGTCAAAGCCGCCTCCTTGCACCATGAAGCTGCTGATGACGCGGTGAAATATCAGCCCGTTGTAATGCTTGTCTTTGACGTACTGCAAGAAATTAGCAACAGTTTTAGGTGCTTTGTCGGGGTACACCTCAACCGTAAAGTCCCCCTCGCTGGTTATAAATTTGACCTTAGGCGAAGCTTGTGCAGCAGCCGTGCCGGCATGCAGCGCTGCGATGGCCAGAACTGCTGCTATGGCGGCGCGGCGCGAGGTTAAAAAGCATCTGGTCATCCTACTATTCCTTCAAAAAATATTTTCCATTGACCGTTTTGACGTGCCCAGTACTGGCGTTTCGTCTGGCCTGTTTTGGCGCCCTGCGCCAATTCACCAAACGTTACCACCATCGTGTCGGAAGTGTCTGTCCATCGCAAGTAGGACACATCTTTGAGCTGCAACGCTCGGCCCGCCAACTGCTTGAGCTCTTGCTGCATAGCGGGCGCGTAGTCCACCAGGGTTTTGCCGTAGCTGGTGAAGTCCGTTGTGTACCAGGCCATCAGGCGCGTCAGATCACCGCTGGACTTGGCGCTGCTCCAGGCTACCAGTGCGTCTTCAAAGCTTTTTACGTCAGCGCGCGCCGACAGGGGCGAGACCCATTTAAGGTTTTGCGCAATCACTACGGGAGTTGTTCGTACCTCTACCGTTCGAATCACTCGTTCAAGATCAGGGTTGGCCAGCACGACGCAGCCATCAGTCGCTAGCGGTGCGCGCGAAAATTGATCCGGCGGCGTGCCGTGCAGCCAAATACCGCTGCCAGTTTTTCCGCGTCTAACATCTAGTTGATTGGGGTAATTGATGGGCAGCGCGCCGGAACCGTAGAAGTCTTTCAATGATTTCGGATCCAGGTTACTGGTCACAAAATACACGCCAAGCGGCGTGCGCAAGTCGCCTTCAGCAACTTTTTCAGTCCCGGACTTACCGACTGATATGTAGTAGTCCCCCAGAAGTTTCATGCCGGCCTCAGAATTTTCAAACAAGTACAAGCGCGACTTGGCTGCATCGACGGCGATGGCGTGTTTGTTCCGTGCTGACATAACAACAAACTGAGACGGTATCAAGCCGGGGGAAGGGCGCTCAAGCAGCGCAAGGAGTCGCAGCTGCGACTCCTTGCGCAACTCTAACAACTGAGGTGCCGCCATTTTTGCTGTGGTGTCTGGCACATCACCCAGGTTGCGGATGGGACGAACTTGCGCCAGCAGTAAATCGCCATAAACCAGCTGAGCGAGTTGAAAGTTTGGGTGGTCTTTGACCAGCCGTTCGGCCAATGGCAGCGCTTGCTTTGTCTTGGCTTGGCCGATCAACTTGTAGATAGCGATGAGTCTGGCTTCGGCTTGACCGTCGCTGTGCAATGGCTTGGTTGCATCGTTTGCTTTTGCGCGCTTGTGTCGTACCGCATTGGCAGCAGGTGCAGTAGCGGCAAGTGCCACCACAACCATGAGTCCCAAAAGTCGATTCATGGCTCGTAACGCGGCGATACATGAGGAAGAGCTAGAGTGCTTGCACTCCCAAAAAAACAGCATTGAACCTCGACCAGCGCGACCCTTCATCAGCCCGTCGATTCCCTGACGATGACCCATTTCTCGCCAGCTTTCATCAGGTCCAGTGTTTTGCGGCTGGTCACATTCAACGTATCAGCGCTGTAGGTCTGCTTAAATCTAGCCGTGGCTTTGTTGCCGCTGACAGACACGCTCAGATCGCCCAGTTTGACGCTGATACGCGACTTGCCCAAGATGCGGCTGCGCCGGTCTTCTTCCCATGCCTTGCGTTCTGTTTTGCCCGGCGGATCAAAGTCTCTGCCATAGCTGCCAAGGTAGGCCGCCATGTCTTTGGCAGACCAAGCAGTCGCCCAATTGCGAACGGCAGCTTCAACGTCTTTTTCGCTGCCACTGCTGGCAGCGGTGGGTGCCGAGGCAGCGGCTGGTACTGGGGCGGCGGGTGTTGCAGCAGTTGCAGCAGTTGCGACAGGCGCTGCAGTTGCAGCAGGCGCAGGTGTGGGCGACTTTGCAATCGAAGCAGGCGCGGTCGGAGCGGGCGACTTTGCGATCGCTGTAGGCGCTGGCGTCACAGGGCCTGACGACAATGCGCCTGTGCTGGGTCGTTGGCTTTTGGCATCAGGGGCGAAAAGAGTGCGAATCAAAGCCAGCTTGGGCTGCACGCCGGCGTTGCTGCCGTCTAATTGCAGCGCCTTGCTGTAGGCTTGGCTGGCCAGCTTGGCGTACACGTCACCCAAGTTCTCGTGAGCAGTTGCGTAGCTGGGGTTGGTGCGAATCGCCATTTCAAGGGCGGCGCGTGCCTTGTCAAACTGGCTTTGGCCGGCATACAGGACGGCTAGGTTGTTGTAGGGCTCTGGCAGTTCGGGGTAGTCCTGCGTGATTTGCGTGAAGGTGCTGATGGCATCAGCCGGTTTGCCGGACTCGGTTTGAATCACGCCTTTAATAAACCTCATTTGCGGGTCGCGCGGCTTGGTCGCAATGTATTGGTCCGCTCTAGCCAAAGCCTCAGCTAGTTTGCCGGCGCGTATCAAGACATTCACGTCGGCATAGTCGTCCGCGTGGGCGATGCCGGACGCCAACAAGAGGGCGACAGCCAAAGCGCGTAGTGCGCCGCTGGGCTCGGCATGATGAAACCTGTTGGCAACGGACGACAACGTAAACATAAAACCTCTTGATCTGATAACGCTTTTTGACTTTTGGGGGGCTGGATATACTGCTCAATTGTAGCTTAGGGGGTGTGTACTGTTCCCGCCCTTCGGAGTTGCAACCGCGCCAGTTCCGCCTGCCTTTACCGCCTGAAATCAAGCCCTGTATCTACACATCTGATGAGCCTTTGCATTTACAACTCGCTTAGCCGAAGCGTAGAAAAATTTACTTCCTTGACCCCCGGGCAGGTGCGCATGTATGTGTGCGGCATGACGATTTATGACCTTTGCCACATCGGCCATGCGCGAATGATGATGGCCTTTGATATTGTGCAGCGCTGGCTAAAAACCTCTGGCCTGCAAGTTGTCTACGTGCGCAACATCACCGACATTGACGACAAGATCATCAAGCGCGCTGTTGAGCGCGGCATTACCATTCGGGCGCTGACCGACGAGATGGTGCTGGCCATGCACGAAGACATTGCCAAGCTCGGCATTGAGCCGCCCACGCTTGAGCCACGTGCCACCGAGTTTGTGCCGCAAATGCTGGGTATCATTGCGACGCTTGAAGCCAAAGGCATGGCCTACCAAGCCAGTAATGGCGACGTAAACTACGCGGTACGCAAGTTTGCGGGCTACGGCAAGCTGTCAGGCAAATCACTCGACGAACTGCGCTCCGGTGAGCGGGTTGCTGTTGACGACGGCAAGCTTGACCCGTTAGATTTTGTGCTCTGGAAATCAGCCAAAGCCAGTGAACCCGACGACGCCAAGTGGGACAGCGAGTTTGGCCGGGGCCGACCAGGCTGGCACATTGAATGCTCGGCCATGAGCTGCGCCACGCTGGGTGAGACCTTCGACATTCACGGCGGCGGCGCAGACTTGCAGTTCCCGCACCATGAAAACGAAATCGCCCAGAGTGAAGGTGCTTTTTGCAAACCGATGGCCAAGTTCTGGATGCACAACGGCTTTGTCAACATCGACAACGAAAAAATGTCGAAAAGCTTGGGCAACTTTTTCACCGTGCGCGACGTGCTGAAAAAATACGATGCAGAGACGGTTCGTTTTTTTCTGGTGCGGGCGCATTACCGCAGCGCCTTGAATTACAGCGACGTGCATCTGGACGACGCTCGAGCGGCTTTAAAGCGCTTGTACACGGCGCTAGATTCGATTCGTCCTGTTGCTGCTGGCATCGACTGGACCCACCCATTTGCAGCCCGCTTTAAAGCCGCAATGGACGACGACTTTGCCACGCCAGAAGCTGTGGCGGTGTTATTTGAGCTGGCCGGTGAGGTAAATAAAACCCGCTCGCCAGAAATCGCTGGCTTGCTTAAAAGCCTGGGCGCTTGTTTGGGCTTGCTGCAAGGCGACCCGGCTACGCACTTGCAAGCAGGATCAGCGCTTGGTGAAACGAGTATTCAACAGCTCATCGCCCAGCGTGCAACTGCCAAGCTGGCCAAAAACTTTGCTGAAGCCGACCGTATCAGGCAAGACCTGTTAGTCCAGGGCATTGAGCTAAAAGACTCGCCCAATGGCACGATTTGGGTCGTGAAAACATGATTTTCACCTATAAATATGCCTTGCAATCCAATAGATATGGGGGCGAGCAGCTATGAATAAAGAAGCAATCACTGACCCACTCGACGTAGCAAGCACCACGCCGGACTATTGGCTTGACGCCTGCAAACACCTGGTTAAAAAAGACCGGGTGATGAAGCGGCTGATTCCGCAGTTTCCAAACACCACACTTCAATCCCGCGGCGACGCCTTCACCACGCTAGCGCGCAGCATTGTGGGCCAGCAAATATCGGTGAAGGCCGCGCAAACCGTGTGGCACCGGTTTGAGGCGTTGCCCAAGAAGATGACGCCTGCAAACATTTTGAAGCTGAAGGTAGACGACATGCGCGCTGCTGGCTTGAGCGCCCGCAAAGTTGAATACCTGGTGGACTTGTCGATTCATTTTGATGACGGCACGGTACACGTCCGAAACTGGCAGGCCATGAACGACGAGGCCATCATCGCCGAGCTGGTGGCTATTCGCGGCATTGGCCGGTGGACAGCCGAAATGTTTTTGATGTTTTACCTGCGCCGACCCAACGTGCTGCCGCTCGACGATGTGGGCCTGATCAACGGCATTGCGAAGAATTATTTTTCGGGCGAATCCGTCAGTCGCAGCGACGCCCGCGAGGTGGCAGCCGCCTGGGCACCCTACTGCAGTGTGGCAACTTGGTATATTTGGCGCTCATTGGATACTGTGCCAGTCACTAAAGATTGACACGTACAAAAAAATAAGGAATTTTCGATGGCTAAAAAAACCTTCCTTGACTTTGAGCAACCGATTGCCGACCTTGAAGGAAAAATCGAAGAGCTGCGCTACGTTCAAACCGAGTCCGCGGTCGACATTTCAGAGGAAATTGACCAGCTCGCCAAAAAAAGCCAGCAGCTCACCAAAGACATTTACAGTGACTTAACGCCCTGGCAAATCACCAAAATCGCCCGCCACGCAGAGCGGCCTTACACGCTTGACTATGTGCGTGAAATTTTTACCGACTTCATCGAACTTCACGGCGACAGGCATTTTTCAGACGACCTGTCCATCGTTGGCGGCTTGGCACGGTTTAACGGCACTGCTTGCATGGTACTGGGCCACCAAAAAGGCCGTGACACCAAAGAGCGCGGCTTGCGCAACTTTGGCATGAGCAAGCCAGAGGGCTACCGCAAGGCGTTGCGCCTGATGAAGACTGCTGAAAAGTTCAAGTTGCCCGTTTTTACTTTTGTTGACACGCCCGGCGCCTACCCGGGCATTGACGCTGAAGAACGCGGCCAGTCTGAAGCCATTGGCCGCAATATTTTTGAGATGGCTCAATTAGAAGTTCCTATCATCACCACCATCATTGGCGAGGGCGGCTCAGGTGGTGCGCTAGCTATTTCGGTGGCGGACCAAGTGGTGATGCTGCAATATTCCATTTACTCGGTCATCAGCCCTGAGGGCTGCGCATCGATTTTGTGGAAGACATCTGACAAAGCTGAGGTTGCTGCTGAAGCGCTGGGCATCACTGCTCACCGCTTGAAAGCGCTCGGCGTGATCGACAAAATCGTTAACGAACCCGTAGGCGGCGCGCACCGTGACCACAAACAAATGGCAGCGTTTTTAAAGCGTGCGTTAAACGATGCGTTCAGGC
>JAYWFR010000140.1:0-4619 GCA_043778695.1 Polaromonas sp.
GGTCGTCGTGACGACTGACGTGTTCGCCCTGACGTTTGATACTGACGGCGGCTCGTTGGTTAAGTCTTCATTTATCAAGTTCAAAGACATGGCCGACAAGACGGCTGGTTTTGTGCTGCTGGACGAAAACACCGGTCGGGTTTACACAGCGCAGACCGGATTGATCGCCGCCAGCGGCGGTGCAGGGCTTCCTACCCACAAGACGCCCATGACATTAACGGCTGGCGAGCGCACACTGGCAGCCGGTCAAAATGAGTTGGTTGTGAAGTTTGAGTCTTTAGAGGTTGGCGGAGTCAAGCTGGTGAAAACCTACACGCTCAAACGCGGCGCTTACGATGTTGCCGTGCGCCATGACGTCATCAACACCAGCAGCACGCCGCTGTCGGCGCAGCTGTACATGCAGCTGGTACGCGACGGCAATCCGCCCGTTGGTGAGTCGTCCTTTTATTCAACGTTTACTGGCCCGGCTATTTATACCGAGGCAAAAAAATACCAAAAAATCGAATTCAAAGACATCGAGAAGGGCAAGGTAGACGTTGAAAAGCAAGCGACCAACGGCTACGTGGCCATGGTGCAGCATTACTTTGCTTCGGCCTGGTTGTTAGGCGACGGCATCAAGCGCGACTTGTTTGAACGCAAGGTTGACAACAACCTGTATGCCGTGGGCATGATCACCCCGGTAGGCGACATCTTGCCCGGTGCCAGCAAATCCATCGAGTCCAAGCTGTTTGTCGGGCCGCAAGAAGAAAACATGCTGGAGAAGTTGTCCCCGGGGCTTGAGCTGGTCAAAGACTACGGTTGGTTGACGATTCTGGCCAAGCCGCTGTACTGGCTGCTCGACAAGCTGCACGGCTTCATTCAAAACTGGGGCTGGTCGATTGTGGCGCTGGTGCTGCTGTTGAAAATCGCTTTTTATTGGCTCAATGCCAAAGCTTACGCCAGCATGGCGAAGATGAAAGCCATCAACCCGAAAATTATGGAGATGCGCGAGCGCCTGAAAGACAAGCCGCAAGAAATGCAGCAGCAGATGATGAAGATCTACAAAGATGAGAAAGTCAACCCAATGGGTGGTTGCTTTCCGATCATGGTGCAGATCCCGGTGTTTATTGCGCTGTATTGGGTGCTGCTGTCCAGCGTAGAAATGCGCGGCGCGCCGTGGATGTTGTGGATCAAGGACTTGTCTGCACCTGACCCGTACTTTATTTTGCCAGTTGTGATGACACTGACAACCATGCTGCAAACAGCATTGAACCCAGCGCCGCCAGACCCGATGCAGGCCAAGTTGATGTGGTTCATGCCGCTGATTTTCAGTGTGATGTTCTTCTTCTTTCCATCTGGTCTGGTGCTGTACTGGATCACCAACAACATCTTGTCAATTGCCCAGCAGTGGGTAATTAACACCCGTATGGGTGTACCGCCTCAATTTAATCTGCCCAAGTTTGGGTAAGCAAAAGGGCCGCTTAGCGGCCTTTTTTGTGACCAGCTCCACATCATGCTAGCCAGACACCATGACCCCATCGCAGCCATTGCCACCGCCCCCGGCCGCGGCGCGGTGGGTATCGTGCGGGTGTCAGGTAAAGACCTGAGCATGGTAATTGCCGCGGTTTGCAACAAGGTCTTGCAGCCCCGCATGGCCAGCTATCTGCCTTTTTTGGATGTCGATGGCCACGCCATCGATAAAGGCTTGGCGATTCATTTCCCTGCGCCGCATTCGTACACCGGTGAGGACGTTTTGGAGCTGCAAGCCCACGGCGGGCCGGTGGTGCTGCAGTTGCTGCTAGCGCGTTGCTTGCAGGCGCTGCCTGAATTGCGTGTGGCGCAGCCGGGTGAGTTTACTGAGCGGGCTTTTCTGAACGACAAAATCGACCTGGCTCAAGCCGAGGCGATTGCTGATTTGATAGACGCCAGCACCGAGACGGCTGCGCGTTCAGCCGCGCGCTCGATGTCGGGCGAATTCTCCAACGCCATCAACGCGCTGCTGGGACAGTTGGTTCATTTGCGCATGTTGGTCGAGGCCACGCTGGATTTCCCCGAAGAAGATATTGACTTTCTGCAAAAGGCCGACGCGCAAGGCCAACTACAGCGACTTAAAACCACGCTGGCTGGCGTATTACGCAGCGCTAAGCAAGGCAGCATCTTGCGCGAAGGCATCAAGGTCGTGATTGCCGGGCAACCCAACGCTGGCAAAAGCTCGCTGCTCAACGCGCTGGCCGGGGCTGAACTGGCCATCGTCACGCCAATTGCCGGCACCACCCGCGACAAGGTGTCGCAACTCATCCAGATCGACGGCGTACCGCTGCACGTGGTCGACACTGCCGGTCTGCGCGATGCTTTGGACGATGTCGAAAAGATCGGTGTTGAGCGGGCATGGGCCGAGATTGAAAGCGCCGATGTGGTGTTGTTTTTACATGACCTGACGCAACACAACGCTACAAATTACATAGCTGCTGACGCGCTGATTATGGGCGCTATAGCCCTTAAAGTGCCAGAAAAGACGCCTGTTATCGATGTTTGGAACAAGTCAGACGCCGCGCCGCTGCCCGGTCGCGAAGGTGTGGTGATTTCAGCCAAAACAGGTGACGGTTTGCAACTGTTGCGTGAGCAGCTGCTACTGGCAGTTGGCTGGCAGTCAGCGCCTGAAGGTGTGTACATGGCGCGAGAGCGGCACGTCAGGGCGCTGGCCCGAGTTGACGAGCAGTTGACCAAGGCAGCGGCCCAATTGCACGCTACCAGCCCGGCGCTTGACCTGTTGGCCGAAGACCTGAGGCAAGCGCAAAACGCCTTGAGCGAAATCACCGGCCAGTTCACACCGGACGACTTGCTGGGCGAGATTTTTTCGAAGTTTTGTATTGGAAAGTGATCCAAGTAGATTTTTGTCAGTAGCGCTCGGTAGATTCGGTTTTTACGCAGCGTTATCACTGCACGCTTGAATTACTATAGACTCAGGAGCAACTAGCGCTTGTATTTATTGGGCTTCAGCTGTTTTCATCAAGAGACTCGTGACGTCCGCAGCGGATGTGTTTACGGCATCTGGATCACATTGGACAACGACCTGCGCGAAATTATTTTGGCAGATTGCGACATGTTCTCGATCGTGGAGAGCCCCCGCGCCTTGATCTACGCATTCAAACCATCGCGTGTTCCCATCTCTGTGCCGACGTCTTCAGGGTTAGGTGACTTCAAGCGCCAGCCCGCCAGACCATTGATGTTGCAGTTGCATCCAGGGTAAAGGCTGACTCAAGCGCTGACATGATGAGCGCTACTATCGTGTGCATGACCGCACGTAAAACAAATCTCGACGCTCTTGCCATCTCATTGCTGCTGGGCTGCTGCCTTTTCTGGGGCTTGCAACAGGTGTTGATCAAAGCCACCTTAGCGGAGATACCGCCGATGTTTCAGGCTTCGCTGCGGCTGTGGGGTGCTACTGCTTTGCTGTGGCTGTGGTGTCTGGCGCGGGGAGTGCCGTTGCTGGCGCGTGATGCATCACAAAATGACACGTTGAAAGCAGGCTTGCTGGCCGGTAGCTTGTTTGCGGCTGAGTTTGCCTGTATTTATCTTGGCTTGCAGTACACCACTGCGTCGCGTCTGACGGTGTTTTTATACACGTCGCCGTTTTGGGTGGCGGTTCTGGTGCCGCTGTGGGTTAAGTCTGAAAAGTTGCAGGGCTGGCAGTGGCTCGGCCTGGTTTGCGCTTTTGCCGGTGTGGTGTTTGCGTTGCAAGACGGTTTTATGGGCTCTGCGGGCAGCGGTACTGCCACATTGCGCGGCGATGTGCTGGCGTTGGCGGCTGGCATGTTGTGGGGCTTGACGACGGTGGTGATTCGCGCATCGGGGCTGGTAAAAATCGCTGCTGAAAAGCTGCTGTTTTATCAATTGGCCGTCAGCGCGGTAGCGTTTCCGCTGCTGTCAAGTGCACTTGGTGAGGCGTGGGTGTGGCGCTTCTCGCCGTTTGCTATCACCTCGCTGCTGCTGCAAACGGTTGTCGGCGCGTTCGCCAGCTACTTGGCCTGGATGTGGATGCTGGGGCGCTACCCGGCAACGAAAATCTCAGTGTTTGTGTTTTTAACGCCGCTGTTTGCGCTGCTATTTGGCGCGCTGTGGTTGAAGGAAAGCGTGACGCCGGGGTTGCTGGCGGCGCTTAGCGCTGTGGCGGTGGGCATTGTGCTGGTCAATCGTCAACGCCGTGCGTAGGCTGTCGCAAATTCAACATACCAGTCCAGACAAGCCGGGTTCGCCATTGCATCGCGGTTGACGACCTTGTCAATCGGCTGGCCGAGTAGCAGCTTTTTAATTGGCAGCTCCTGCTTTTTGCCTGACAGCGTGCGCGGGATTTCGGCCACCACAAATATCTCGTTGGGCACAAAGCGCGGCGACAAGGCGGTTTTAATCGCGTTGTTCAGCTTGGTCGCCATTTCTTCGTCTAGCGCTACACCCGCACGCAGCACAACGAACAACGGCATGTAGCTGTCACGGCCCAGGTATTCCAAATCAACCACCATCGAGTCGAGCACCTCGGGCAGTGCTTCAATGGCGCTGTACAGCTCGCTGGTGCCCATGCGCAGGCCGTAGCGGTTGATGGTGGCGTCGCTGCGGCCATAGATGACGCAGCCGCCGTGGGC
>JAYWFR010000141.1:0-4614 GCA_043778695.1 Polaromonas sp.
ACACCATCATGCAGATAATGTCGGCGGAATCCAGCAAGACGACATCAAGCGTGCTGCGCCCAAAGACAAGCGACCAAATCGTGCCGCTCCCGGGCGCTCACAAAACGCACCCGGCAAAACACGGCGTGACGACAATGACGCGAATCGCAAGCAAGGCGTGTCCCAGCCTGATCCCATGAAAACTTCCTTTGGCTACATTGGGGCTGACACGTTAACCCGCCAGCGTGATACCCAAAATCAACGGCGTTTAGGCAGCGGTAGCCCTGGCGGCGCAAACCGCAATGGCAATCGGGGCGGCCGAGGTGGCGTTGGAAATCGCTAGGAGTCCGGGCGGCCGTTAGGGCTTTGGTGTTTGGCGGCGGGCTAGCGGGTTAAACTCAGAGGCTGTATTTGCTTTGAATATTTCATAAAATTTGCTCCAAGGAAAACCCATGTCTATCGAACGCACACTCTCCATCATTAAGCCTGACGCCGTCGCAAAAAACGTCATTGGTCAGATTTACGCCCGCTTTGAAGCTGCCGGGCTGAAGGTCGTTGCGGCCAGGCTGGCGCACCTGTCGCGTGGTGAAGCCGAAGCCTTTTATGGCGTTCATAAAGATCGTCCTTTTTTCAAAGATCTGGTCAGCTTCATGATTTCTGGCCCAGTGATGATCCAGGCTTTGGAAGGCGAAAATGCGATTTTGAAAAACCGTGATTTGATGGGTGCTACCGACCCTAAGAAAGCCGCTGCTGGCACCATTCGTGCTGATTTTGCTGAAAGCATTGATGCCAATGCGGTTCATGGCTCGGACGCTGTTGAAACCGCGCAGGTTGAAATTGCCTTCTTTTTCCCCGGCATGAATATTTACTCGCGCTGAACGCCAGCGTTACATAAGAAAAGTCACCAGTGACTACCAACCTTCTTGATTTCGACCTGGAAGGCTTGGTTGTATTTTGTGAAAAGCTTGGAGAAAAAAGCTTTCGCGCGACTCAGCTTTTCCGCTGGATCCATCAGAAGGGCGCGGCAGATTTCGACCAAATGACAGATCTAGCCAAATCCCTTCGCGAAAAATTACCAACTGCTGCGCGGATAGAAGGTCCTCGTGTGGTGTCCCGACACAACTCTGCTGACGGCACCGTCAAGTGGTTGTTTGACGTTGGCGCAGGGGATGTGATTGAAACAGTGTTTATTCCCGAGTCTGATCGCGGAACGCTTTGCATTTCTTCCCAAGCGGGTTGCGCAGTTGGGTGTCGCTTTTGTTCAACGGGACATCAGGGCTTTAGCAGAAACCTTACGACAGCTGAAATTTTGATGCAGCTGTGGTTTGCTGAGCACACTCTTAGAAAAGAAACACAAACCGATCAACGTGTAATTTCTAACGTTGTCATGATGGGTATGGGTGAGCCGCTACAAAACTACTCGCAATTGTTGCCAGCACTTCGCGTAATGTTGGACGATCATGGGTATGGTTTGTCTAGACGCCGCGTCACGGTGTCAACATCCGGCGTTGTACCCATGATTGATCGTTTAGGCCAAGATTGCCCGGTGGCATTAGCAGTTTCGTTGCACGCCCCGCATGATGCTCTGCGCAGCGATTTGGTGCCGCTGAATAAAAAGTATCCCATTGAGGAGTTGCTGCAGGCTTGCGCGCGTTACCAAACGCTGGCGCCTCGTGACTTCATTACTTTTGAATACTGCATGTTAGATGGCGTCAATGACCAACCCGAGCACGCTCGACAGTTGATTGCCTTGATGCACAAACATGCTGCAAGCGGCTTGTCTGCCAAACTCAATCTGATTCCTTTTAATCCATTTCCGGCCTCTGGCCTAAAGCGCTCTGCGCAACCAGTGGTCACTGCGTTTTCTAAAATCTTGCTTGAATCGGGCATCGTGACCACGGTCCGAAAAACACGCGGCGATGATATTGACGCGGCCTGCGGGCAGCTGGCCGGTGATGTTCAAGACCGTACTGGCGCAAAGCAGCGCATGGTGTCTCGGCGCCAAGGTATGCTGGGCAACATCAAGGTCGTTGTGGCCGATGGAGTAAGCCCATGAAGTTCTTTAGCACTGCTGTAGCTGCCCGGATCTTCGCGTTTTCCGGTGTCATTTGGCTCGTCGGTTGCGCTGGTACGCAAGGCGTATCAGGCAGCAGCACCAACAGGGTCGACTTAGTGACGGATTCGGACGAGCCAGAAAGCCGACGCCGAGCCCGCCTTCGGCTTGAGCTGGCCAGCGGCTACTTTGAGCAGGGTCAAATCAACGTTGCTCTTGACGAGCTCAAACAGGCCTTGGTTGTTGACCCCGCGTACGTTGATGCCTACAACTTGCGTGGTCTCGTTTACATGCGGTTAAACGACGCGCCGTTGGCTGAAGACAGCTTTAAAAGAGCCCTGGCCTTGAACCCACGCGAAGCTGGGGTGGCGCACAACTACGGCTGGTTTTTATGTCAGCAAGCACGCTACCCAGAATCTTTTCGAATGTTTGAGCAGGCAATCGCCAACCCGGCCTATTCGAGCCCAGCAAAGAGCCTGATGACCCAGGGTATCTGCCAGGTGCGAGCTGGGCAGCGCGCGCAGGCTGAGCAAAGTCTTACCCGGTCTTACGAGCTGGATGCTGGCAATCCCGTGACGGGCTACAACCTGTCCAGCCTCTTGTTTGAACGTGGCGAACTGGTGCGATCGCAGTTTTATATTCGGCGGTTGAACAACAGTGAATTGGCCAACGCTGAAACCCTGTGGCTCGGTATCAAGATTGAGCAGCGTTTGAACAACGCCGCTGCCGTCCAGCAACTGGGCGGTCAGCTCCAGCGGCGCTACGCACAATCCAAAGAGGCTGTGTCTTTTGAAAAGCGGGCTTTTAATGAGTGAGTCGCCCGAGATCGTGCCGACCGATATTGCGGCTCGCCCAACCGTTGGTGCGGGTCAGTTGCTACGCCAAGCCAGAGAAGCGACGGGTCTGCATATTGCTGCGTTGGCCGTGATGCTCAAAGTACCAGTTAAAAAATTGGAGGCGCTCGAAGGCAATCACTTTGAATTGTTGCCAGATGCTGTTTTTGTTCGCGCATTGGCGTCCAGCGTTTGCCGCACCCTCAAAATTGATGCCACGCCCATTTTGGCGCAGCTGCCAGTAACGTCTTCGCCGAGGCTGAACTACCAAACCACTGGCATGAATGAAGCGTTTCGTTCGCCGGGCGATGGGCCTGGCCCGACGATTTGGACGCAATTGTCCAAGCCCGCCGTTTTGGCTGGATTGGCTTTGTTGTTAGGTGCATTGGTGTTGGTGTTTTTGCCCGCTCTGAAAGCCGGGGTCACCACTATTCAAGCCACTGCCGGACAAACCTCCCTGGCTGGTCTGGCGAAATCAGAGGCTCGAAAGCTTTCAGACACGTCGCCGCAGGCTAAATTAGCGCCGCCTGGCGCGGTGGTAGCGGCAAGCACAAGCGTCTCGAATGCTAGTCCGCCTGATGCAGATTCCGGCGGTTCAGCGCAAACGACAGTCGCCATGACTGCGTCTAGTCCCGCTCCCACATCAGATTTAAAAGCATTAGCACTTGGCGGCAGCCCGGGCACGTCATCACCGACGTTTGTCGCTAGCGCCAGCTCGCCTTCATCAGCGGATATTGTTGTCTTCACTGCTCAAGGCGAGTCCTGGGTTGAAGCCACAGACGCCAAAGGCCAAGTGGTGCTGAGACGGATGTTGATTGCGGGCGACGTGGTAGGTGCGGCAGGCACTTTGCCCCTCAGGGTGGTCGTGGGCCGCGCCAACGTGACGCAGGTACACATACGCGGCAAAGGTTTTGACTTAAGCCCAGTTTCAAAAGACAACGTTGCCCGATTTGAGGTGAAGTAAATGTCAGTTTGCACACCCATTGAGATTGCCCAACCTAAAACGCGTCGTTCCAGCCAGGCTCAGGTGGTGTGGGGTTCGCGCATCGTTACGATAGGCGGCGACGCGCCAGTGCGCATCCAGTCTATGACCAACACAGACACGGTTGATGCGATAGGGACCGCTATTCAAGTCAAAGAACTGGCGACAGCGGGCTCAGAGATGGTACGCATCACAGTTAACACGCCTGAAGCTGCACAAGCCGTTCCGTATGTACGTGAGCAGCTGGACCGCATGGGCATTGACGTGCCTTTGATTGGTGACTTTCATTACAACGGCCACCGTTTGCTGACGGATTACCCGGACTGTGCCCGGGCTTTGTCAAAATACCGCATTAACCCCGGCAACGTTGGCAAAGGCGACAAACACGACAAGCAATTTGGCCAGATGATTGAAGCCGCGGTTCGATGGAACAAGGCCGTGCGGATTGGTGTGAACTGGGGCAGCCTTGACCAAGAACTGCTGGCTAGCCTGATGGATGAAAATAATGCCCGAGCAAACCCCTGGGATGCCAAGCAAGTGATGTATGAAGCACTCATCACGTCGGCTCTGGATTCGGCAAAGCTTGCCGAGCAAATGGGCATGAAGCGCGAGCAAATTATTTTGTCTTGCAAAGTCAGCGGTGTGCAAGACTTGATTTCCGTCTACCGCGAACTCGCCAGGCGAGATACCTATGCCCTGCATTTGGGCCTGACAGAAGCCGGCATGGGTACCAAAGGCACGGTGGCATCCGCCGCCGCCTTGGCTGT